>QHSB01000551.1 GCA_003220335.1 Candidatus Rokuibacteriota bacterium | reverse complement strand
CTGGAGGAGAAGTGGACGCGCTATGCGCTCGGCGTACCGCTGGTGATCCTGAACTCGCCCTACCGCTCGCTGCTGCGCCCGCTCGTCGAGTATCTCGACGCGCTGCAGGCGCAGGGCGACGACCACATGGTGACCGTGGTCATCCCGGAGTTCCTGCCGTCGAAGTGGTGGCAGCACGTGCTGCACAACCAGACGGCGCTCCTGATCAAGGGCACCCTGCTGTTCCGCAAGAACACCGTCGTCGTCGACGTGCCCTATCTCCTGAAGCGCTGACGAACCAGCGCCCGGCCCGGACGCCGCCGCCGCCGCGCGCTAGTTCTTCAGGCCGTAGAGGCGCCGCGCGTTGTCGCCGAGGATCTTTCGCTTCTGGGCGTCGCTGAGGTCGCCGCGGTCGCGGATCTCGTCGATCGACTGCGGATACGAGTTGTCCCAATGCGGGAAGTCGGAGGCGTAGACGATCTGGTTCTCGCCCACGAGCTTCACGGCCGGGCCCAGCAGCCACTCGTCGGCCTCGCAGGAGAAGTAGATCTTGCCGGATCGGACGTACTCGCTCGGCTTCTTCTTGAGGGCGGGCGCCTCCGGCGCGCGCTTGGCGTACTCGTCGTCCATGCGCTCCATCCAGTAGGGCGCCCAGCCGCAGCCCGCCTCGAGGAACGCGATCCGCAGATCGGGGAAGCGCTCGGGGATGCCCTCGAAGATCACCGAGGTGAGCTGGCGCATCTGCCCGAACGCGTGCGAGCACGTGTGGGCCTGGATGAACTGCGGGAACAGCTCGACGCCGCCGCCGCCCAGGTGCGAGCCGGAGGCGTGGATGCCGAGCATCACGTTCAGGCGCTGGGCCGTCTCGTAGATCGGCGTGAAGCGCGTGTCGCCCAGCACGTGGTTGCCGTCGGCGGCGAGCATCGCGCCGACGAGGCCGAGCTGACGCACGCCGCGCTCGAGCTCGGCCGCCGCCGCGTCGGGGTCCTGGATGGGCAGCAGCGCGACGGCCTGCAGCCGCGGGCTCTTCTTGATGAACTCCTCGTGCAGGAACGTGTTGTACGCGTGGCAGATCGCCACCGCCCACGCCCGGTCCTTCAGGAACGACAGGAAGAGGCCCAGCGTCGGGTAGAGGACCGTCATCTCCATGCCGCCGTCGTCGAGCGCCGCCAGCCACTGCTCGGCGGTGCCGCCCACGCTGCCGAGCGTGCCGAGCAGACGCCGGTCCCAGCCGTCCTGGGGATAGAGGGGAAAGGTCAGCGGTCGCTGGCGCAGCGGGCCCTCGAGATACTTCGCCACCTGCTCGTTGCTCTCGGTCACGTGACCGTCGGCGTCGACGATCGGAAAACTCGCCATGGTCGGCTCCTCTGTCGCGCTCGCCGCCGGCGGGTCCTGACCGGTTCCCGCCGCCGGCTCGCTCGTCGCGGTGCAGCCTTACGTTTCGGCTCGTGTCGTACCTAGGCGTTCATTCCAAGCCTTCTATCACACCCGCCTGGCGCGGCGGTGCCACGGCTCCTCGCGACCGGCAGCGGTCACCGGCCACCCGCCGGCGACCACCGCGACGAGCAAGCGCATCATCCCGCGCACGATCCTTACGGCTTCTTGCACATGACGTTGAGCAGCGCCTGGCGCTTGTCCTCGCGGCCGACCTTCAGGGCGCGGCGGAGGGCGTCGGGCAGGGCGGCGGGATCGTCGACGCGTTCGGCCCAGCCGCCCGAGGCCTGGCAGACCATCTCGTAGTCCGGCGGGGGGTCCAGCTCGGTCAGCGGCATCCCGGTGCGCTTGGCCCAGCCGTCCGGCGCGTGCGAGGTGACCGCGCGCTTCACCGCGTTCCACGCGCGGTTGTTGAAGACGATCCAGAGCACGGGGATGTCGTAGGCGCGCGCCACCCAGTGCGCCGCCGTCGGGGCACCGAAGATGTAGGCGCCGTCGCCGACGGTGCAGATCACGGTGTGATCCGGCTTGGCCAGCCTGGCGCCCAGCGCGGCGCCCACGCCCCAGCCGAGCCCGCCCGACGACGGCGAGCCGAAGTAGGTGCCCGGCGTGCGGAAGCAGCACTGGCTGGCGTCGAGGTCGTACTCGTTGACGACGATCGTGCGGTCGTCGAGCGCATCACCCACGCAGCGCGAGAGCCACGCCATCTCGATGGGCCGGTCGTCCTTCAACGCGCGCGCCCGCGACTCGACGGCGGCGCGCCGCTCGCTGCCGGCGGCGGCGATCTTCGCGCGCCGCTCCGTCGTCGCATTCGGCGGGAGCGACGCGCGGACCGCCTCCGCCAGCGCGGCCAGCGTCAGCCGCGGGGCGCCCGGCAGCGCCACGTCGGCGCCGAAGCCGCGGATCGGGTAGCGCGAGAAGAGCGGGTCCGTCGCGATCTGGATCAGCCTGGCGTCGGAGCGGGGGGCCTTCAGCGACGGGAACCACGGCACGTCGGACTCGACGATCGCGATCGCGTCGGCCTCGTCGAGGTACGGCGTGGCGTCGAAGCCGCCGTGCAGATCGTGGTGCTGGGGGAAGTTCATGTGGGTGTGGAACTGGTCGACAACCGGTGCGCCGAGCGCCTCGGCCAGCGCGACGAGCGAGGCGACGGCGCCGGGATCGCGTCCCGCCGCCTTGACGATGATGAGCGGCCGGCGCGCGGCCGCGAGCACCTTCGCGGCCTCCGCGATCCCCTCCGGCCCCGCCACCGTGGCCGTCGGCTTCGGCGCGCGCGAGGTCGCCGAGTACTCGAACGACTCCTGCGCCTCGGACAGCACCTCGCGCGGCAGCGTGAGATACACGGGCCCCTGCGGCTCGGCGGTGGTGATGGCGAGCGCGCGGTCGACGACCGTCTCCAGCTGGACGAAGTTGCGCAGCTCGTAGTCCCACTTCACGAACTCGCGCGCGAGCCCCGCCTGGTCGAAGGACTCCTGCGCCCAGTGGATCGGGCGGTTGCGCGCGCCGGGCATGCCGGCCTCGGTGATCGGGTTGCGTCCGGCCGTGAAGAGCATCGGCACGCCGACGCGCGAGGCGTTGATGATCCCGGCCAGCGCGTTGGCAGCGCCGACGATGACGTGCACCATCACCGCCTGCGGGCGCCCGGTCACCATCGCGTAGCCGTGCGCCATGGCCACGGCCGGCGTCTCGTGCGGTACCGTCACCGGCCTGGGCAGCGCCTGACCCTGAGCGAGGCGCTTGGCGTATGCCTCGATCAGCGGGGCGAAGTCGGTGCCCGCGTTCGCGAACAGGTACTCGACGCCACGGGCGGCGAGCAGCTCGAGATAGGCCTCGGCCGTGCTTTCGACGCTGATCTTCTTCATCATAGTCCTCCGCGTGGCGCGGCGGAGCGTGGCCGGCCGCGAAAGTGGCTTAGACTAGCACGGCCGCGCTATAACAGTAGCGGCATGGTCGCTCGCGGCGAGGCCGTTTCGGTCATCCTGCCCGTCCTGAACGAGCGGGACAATCTCGAGCCGCTGCACGCGCGGCTCACGGCCGCCCTCAAGCCGCTCGGGCGCGACTACGAGATCGTCTTCGTCGACGACGGCAGCACCGACGGCACGTGGGACGTGATGAAGCGGCTGGTCGCCTCCGACCGCGCGGTGAGGCTCGTGCGCCTGCGCCGCAATTTCGGCCAGTCGGCCGCGCTCGCCGCCGGCCTCGCGCACTCGCGCCACCCGATCGTGGTCACCCTCGACGCGGATCTCCAGAACGACCCCGCGGACATCCCGCGCCTGCTGGCCGTCCTCGACGCCGGCGACGACGTCGTCTGCGGCTGGCGCCGCGAGCGGCAGGACCCGTGGCTGACGCGTCGGCTGCCCTCGACGGTTGCCAACTGGCTCATCCGCCGGCTCACCGGCGTCCGCATGCACGACATGGGGTGCACGCTGCGCGCGTATCGCCGCGACGTCCTCGCCGACGTCCACCTCTATGGCGACATGCATCGCTACCTGCCGGTGCTGGTGGGGTGGGTGGGCGGCCGCATCGGCGAGATCGAGGTCGCCCACCACCCGCGCGCCGCCGGCACCTCGAAGTATGGTCTGCTGCGGACGTTCCGTGTGCTGGTGGATCTGTTGTCGATCAAGTTCCTCGGCGACTACGCCACGCGCCCCAACGCCATCTTCGGCGGCTTCGGCCTCGTCAGCCTCGCCCTCGGCGCGCTCGCCTTCCTCGTGGTCGCCTACCGTGTCTTCGTGCTGCACCGCGTGGAGGCCACCCCGATGGTCTTCTTCATGGTGCTCTTCGTCCTCACCGGCATCATGTCGCTCTTCATCGGCTTCCTCGCCGACATCCTGATCCGCGGTCTCTACGAGACCCAGCGCAAGCCCGCCTTCTACGTTCGCGAGACAGACGGCATGCAGGGAGTCGAGTAGCGCCCGTGTGCGGCATCGTCGGCTACGTGCTGGCGCGACCGGACCGTCGCCCCGAGCAGGGCGTCCTCAAGCGCATGGCCGATCGGATCGCGCACCGGGGCCCCGACGACGAGGGCTTCGTCGTCCGCGGTCCCGCCGCGCTCGGCGTCCGCCGACTGCGCATCATCGACCTCGAGACGGGCCGCCAGCCGATGACGGGCGAGGATGGCACGATCTGGGTCGCATTCAACGGCGAGATCTACAACTATCGGGAGCTGACCACGCGGCTGACCTCGGCCGGACACGTGTTCCGCACGCGCTCGGACACCGAAGCGATCGTGCATGCGTGGGAGGCCCGCGGGCCCGACGCCCTCGACGACCTCGAGGGAATGTTCGGCCTCGCCGTCTGGAACGACGCCACGCGCACGCTGGTGCTGGCGCGCGACCGGCTCGGGATCAAGCCGCTCTACTATGCGGTGCTGCCCGACGGCCTCGTGTTCGCCTCCGAGCTCAAGGCGATGTTCGAGCATCCCGGCGTCTCGCGCGAGCTGGATCCCGAGGCGCTCTCCGCGTATCTCGCCCACGAGTGGGTGCCGGCGCCGCGCTCGATGGTGAAGGGCGTGCGCAAGCTGGCGCCGGGCCACCGGCTGATCTACGCGGGCGGCGAGGCGCGCGTCGAGCGCTGGTGGGACGTGCAGTACGGCGGGGAGCCCGTGGTGGAGGTGCAGGCGGCCGCCCGCCTCGGCGCCGTGCTCGATCTCTCCGTCCGCCAGCACCTGCTCTCCGACGTCCCGCTGGGCGTCTTCCTCTCGGGCGGGCTCGACTCCGCCGCCGTCGCGATGTTCGCGCGGCGCCACGTCACCCGCCTGAGCACGTTCTCCATCGGCTTCGAGGACCGCTCGTTCGACGAGTCGAAATACGCGCGGCGCGTGGCGGCCATCCTGGGCACCGAGCACCACGAAGAGCGCGTCGGTCCCAACGCCGCCCTCGACCTCGTCGAGAGTCTCGGCGACCTCGTGGACGAGCCGCTCGGCGACGCCTCGATCCTGCCGACGTATCTGCTGTCGCGCTTCGCGCGCAAGTCGGTGACCGTTGCCCTGTCGGGCGACGGCGGCGACGAGCTGTTCGCCGGCTATCCGACCTACCAGGCCCACCGGGTGGCGCACGCGTGGGCGCGCACGCCACGGGCGGCGCGGGCGGTGGCGCGCGCGACGGTGAACCGCATGCCCGTCTCGCACGACAACCTGAGCCTCGACTTCCGCCTCAAGCGCTTCGTGGCCGCCGCCGACCTCGATCCCGTCACGCGCCATGCCGTCTGGATGGGCTCGTTCACGCCGGACGAGCAGCGCGGGCTGCTCACGCCGGGTGCCCTCGCGCGGCTCCCCGACGGCCCGTCCTATGCCGACTGGGAGCGGATGGCCGCCGCGGCGCCGACGGATCCCTGGCTCCACCGCATCCTCTATCTGGATCTCAAGGGCTACCTCGGCGAGGGCGTGCTGCAGAAGGTGGACCGCGCCTCGATGGCGTGCTCGCTGGAGGTGCGCGTGCCGTTGCTCGACCGCCGCGTGGTGGAGGTGGCGGCGTCGCTCCCGCCGGAGATGAAGCTGCGCCGGCTCACCACCAAGCACGTGCTCAAGTGGCTCCTGCGCAACCGGCTGCCGCGCGACATCGTGCGCCGGCGCAAGAAGGGCTTCGCGGTGCCGCTCGCGCGCTGGTTCCGCACCGAGCTGCGGCCGCTGGTGCACGAGGTGTGCGACGAGGGCACGCTGCGCCGCGCCGGCCTGTTCCGGCCCGAGGTGGTCTCCAACCTCATCGGCCAGCACATGCGCGG
>QHSB01000736.1 GCA_003220335.1 Candidatus Rokuibacteriota bacterium | reverse complement strand
GCGCTCGAGATGCAGGGGCCGGTGCTCGTCGGCGTTCCCGTCGACTACCGCGACAACGTGCGGCTGATGGAGATCGTCCATCCCGGCGTGCTGAATTGATGGCGACGATCCTCACGTCCGCCGCCGCGTTCGCGGCGGTCGACCAGCACTACCTGCTCCAGGCTCGCCAGATGCAAGCGCTCTCGTTTGCCGTACACATCCCGCTCGTCTGCTTCGGGATCGCATTCCCGGCGATGGTCCTGTTCGCGGAGTGGCGATATCTGAAGTCCGGCGACCCACTCTTCCGCACGCTCGCCAGGCGCTGGTCGAAGACCATGATCGCGCTCTTCGCGGTCGGCGTGGTCACCGGCACCATCCTCAGCTTCGAGTTCGGCTTGATCGGCTGCCTCCGCGGCTGCACTTCCTGTCCGGCATCCCGGTCGTGATCGCGGGCGTCACCGGCTCGCTCTTCGTCATCTCCGTCAACGGCTGGATGAACTACCCCGGCGGGTTCGTGCTTGAGAACGGCGCAGCCGTCGACGCCCGCCCGTGGTCGGCCCTCTTCGGCAACGCGTACTTCTGGCACGAGTTCGTGCACATGTACGTTGCCGGTTACATCGTCGCGGGCTTCCTGGTCGCGACTCCCTACGCCTGGGGCGTCCTTCGGGGACGCGTCAGCCGCTACGAGCGGACGGCGCTGGCGATCGCGCTCTCGGCCGCGGCGATCGCCTCGATGGTGCAGCCGCTGATCGGCGACTGGGCGGCCCGCGAGGTCGCCAAACAGCAACCGGTGAAGCTCGCCGCCATGGAGGGGCTCGCGCGGACGACCGCGGGAGCGCCCGAGCACCTGCTCGGCTGGTACGACGGCGACAAGGTCGTATACGGGATCGAGATCCCGCGGCTCCTGTCGCTGTTCGCGTTCCACGATCCGAACGCGACCGTCCAGGGACTGGAGACCGTGCCGCCCACCGACCGGCCTCCGGTGAATGTCGTGCGGCTTTCGTTCCAAGCCATGGTGGGCATCGGGACGCTGCTCGCGTTCCTCGGGCTCGTCTTCCTCTACGTCCGCTTCCGGAAGGGGCGCCTGCCCGAGTCGCGCTGGTTTTATCGTGCGGTCGTTCTCGCCGGTCCACTCTCAGTGGTGGCGCTCATTGCGGGCTGGGTGACGACCGAGGTCGGCCGCCAGCCGTGGATCGTGTACGGGTTCATGAGGACGTCGGAGGCCGTGACGGGCGCCCACGGGATCCCCATCGGTTACGGGACGCTGGTGGCCGTGTACCTCGGCCTCGCCGGCGCGGTCGCGTGGATGCTGCTCCGGGTTAGCCGTGCGCCGCTCGAGGTACCCGGTGTGGCCATGTCGTCGGCGCCGGACGTCCCACCCTCGCGTTCGCCGGAGAGCTCCCGTGCTCGCTGACGTCCCGATCATTTTCATCCTCGTTGGCCTCGCGGCCTACACGGTCCTCGCGGGAGCGGACTTCGGCGCCGGGTTCTGGATTCTCTTCTCCGGCGGTGGACGGACGAGCCCGGCGGCCACCCGCGACCATGCGCGACACGCGATGGGCCCCGTCTGGGAGGCCAACCACGTCTGGCTGATCTTCGTTCTCGTCGTCTGCTGGACGGCGTACCCGGTCGCTTTCGGGTCGATCATGTCCACGCTGTCCACGCCGCTCTTCGTCGCCGCGATCGGGATCATCCTGCGTGGAGCCTCCTACGCGCTGCGGGGCCAGCTCGACGCGGCGCCACAGCGCCGACTCATCGAGAGCGTCTTCGCGCTCTCATCGGTCTTGACCCCGTTCGCGCTCGGCACCGTCGTCGGCGGCATCGCCTCCGGTCGCGTCCCGGTCGGCAACGCTCGAGGCGACCTCGTCGCCAGCTGGCTGAACCCGACCTCGCTCCTGATCGGCACGCTCGCGATCGCCACCTCGGCCTATCTGGCCGCGGTCTACCTCGCCGCCGATGCCCGACGCCTCTTCGACGGGCTCACGACCGGAAGCGGTCTCGCCATGGTCTGCGTCTCCGCCGCCGCCGGGCTTGTGACGATCGCGTCCGTCTGGGCCAATCGCTTCGGCCCGGCGCGCGTGTCCGCGGCGCTGGCCGTGGCGGCGATCGTCGGCGGCTGGGCGTTTGCGCAGCAGCCACACCTCCTCGCCGGGCTCACGATCGAGCAGGCGGCGGCGGGCCGCGCCACGCTCATCGCCGTCGTGATCGCCACCGTCGTCGGCGCCACCATCCTCATCCCCTCGCTGGCGCTGCTCTTCAGCTTGTTTCTTCGCGGCCACCTGGACGCGCACGTCGTCGAGGCCCACGTCCTCGACGGGCCGGGCGCCGATGCGATCGATCGAACTCGGCTGCTCGGGGCGTTGGCCCTCGCAAGCCTTTTCGTTGGTGCAGGTCTGATGGTCCTCGCCGATTCCGGCTGGGCGCACGCCGTCGGCATCACGGGCCTGGCGGCGTTCGCCGCATCTGCGTTCGTGCTTTCCGCGACCATTCCGGGCGACAGCGCGACGGCCAGAGAGATGGATAACGACGCAGGTGGATAACATTCCAAGCAGCTGGCTGCTCCCGACGGTTCTGAGCATCACGGCCGGCTCGGTCGATGTCATCGGGTTTCTCGCGCTCGGCGGCGTGTTCACCGCCCACATCACCGGCAACGTGGTCATCGTGGCGGCGCACTACGTCATCGGTGGCTTCGGCCAGGTTGGTCCGCTTCTCGCGGTTCCGGTATTCGTCGCCGTGCTGGGAGTGCTCGCGCTGGTGTTCGGGGCGGTCGGAGAGGTGAGCGGCTCGCGGCGGGCGTTACTCATCTTGCAAACGGCCCTCCTGGCGATATGCCTGGGTTTCGGTGTCGCGTTCGGCCCCTTCGCCGATGCCGACGGCCCGATCGCGGTCCTCGTGGGCATGCTCGCGGTCGCGGCGATGGCCACCCAGAATGCGCTGGTGAGGCTCGCCCTTCAGGGTGTCCCCTCGACCGCGGTCATGACCACCAACATCACCCAGCTGACCATCGACCTGGCGAGACTCGTCAGGCACAGGCGAGAGCCCGACACCCTCGCCACGGCGCGACGCCGGGCCCGCGTGACCTTCGCGTGCGTCGTGGGGTTCGTGAGCGGCGCTGCGATCGGGGCCGTCCTCGAAGCGCATTGGGGCCTCTGGGCCATGGCGCTGCCGGTCGGGCTCGCCGCGGTCGCCGTCCTGTTGGGCGAGCGTTCCACACGGGACGTCGGCGGCCGCTCGCTCGCGCTGACTGTCGTTTTCTTGCTGAAATCGTCGGTGTCCGCTGTTCGGCCGCACGCGTTCCTCCGCGCGCTCCTCTCGAAAGAGGCAACGACAATGGGCTCGCGTGGGCGCGTGGGCATGGTCTGTTTGATCGTCGCGGAGGCGTCGCTCTTCGCCGTCTTCGTCGTCGCCTATCTCTACGATCTCGGTAAGAGTCTCGGCGGCCCCTCGCCGGGCGAGGTCCTGTCCGTCCCGATCCTCGGCACCGTCTGCCTGCTCTCGAGCAGCGTGACCGTGGCGCTGG
>QHSB01000550.1 GCA_003220335.1 Candidatus Rokuibacteriota bacterium | reverse complement strand
GCCCTTCGTCAGCGTCTCGAAGAGAACACGGGGATCGACGGCGCCCGAGGCGCGCGCCACCGCCAGGGCCTCGGCGAGGGCGACGACGGTCTGGGCCACCACCATGTTGTTCATCAGCTTGACCGCCTGCCCGGCGCCCACCGGTCCGCAGTGGGTGATCTCGCTGCCCATGCACGCCAGATACGGCTTCAGCCGCTCGAACACCGCGCTGTCGCCGCCCACCATGATCGAGAGCGTGCCGTCCTTCGCCGCCTGGGCGGTACGCGCCACCGGGGCGTCGGCGAAGTCCGCGCCCCGGGCGGCGAACGCCTGACTCAGGTCGCGCGCCAGCGCCACCGGCGTCGTGCTCATGTCCACCACCGTGTGCCCCGAGCGCACGCGAGCGACGAGGCCGTCGGGCCCCAGACCGACCGCGCGCACCTGCGGCTCGCCGGGCAGGCACATGAAGACGATCTCCGCGCGTGCCGCCACGTCGGCAGCGGAGCTCGCGCCGGCCACGCCGTCCCGCGCGAGCGCCGCGAGCGGCTCGGCACGCTGGTCGAACGCCACCACCGCCGCTCCGGATTTTCTCGCGACGTTGCGACACATGGCCTCGCCCATCACCCCGAGCCCGATGAATCCGAGCGTCGTCGTCATCGTCGTCCTCCTCGCGCCCCACGTACAGCGTCGGCCACGGGCCTGTCAAGCGCGACGCCGTGTGACTCGGCTACACTACGCGGCACATGAGTATCCGGGGCCGGGTCGCGATCGTCGGGGTCGGCGAGACCGCCTACTACAAGCACGGCCGCGCGCCGGAGTCCGAGTTCGCGCTGGCGCTGCGCGCGATCCTGTCGGCCTGCGAGGACGCGGGCATCGACCCGCGCCAGGTGGACGGCTTCGCGTCCTACAGCAACGACCGCAACGACCCCTCGCGGCTGGCCGCCGCGCTCGGCCTGCCCGAGCTGCGCTTCTCGAACATGCAGTGGGGCGGGGGCGGCGGCGGGGGCTCGGCCGCCGTGGGCAACGCCGCGGCCGCGGTGGCGGCCGGCTACGCCGACTGCGTCGTGGTCTTCCGCGCGCTCGCGCAGGGCCAGTTCCAGCGCTTCGGCTCAGCACCGCCCGGGGGCACGGTGTCGGGCGAAGCGGCGCTGACCTTCCCCTACGGATTGATCTCACCTGCCCAGCGCTTCGCGATGCGGGTCATGCGCTTCATGCACGACCACGGCGTGCGACCCGAGGCACAGCGGGCCATCGCGCTCGCGTCCTACCACCACGCGCAGTCGAACCCGCGCGCGGTCATGCACGGCCGGCCCCTGAGTGCAGAGGCCTACGACGCCTCGCGTTGGATCGTGGAGCCCTTCCGGCTCTACGACTGCTGCATGGAGAACGACGGCGCCGCCGCGCTGGTGCTGGTGGCGGCCGAGCGCGCGCGCGACCTGCGCCGGCCGGCCACGTACCTCCTGGGCGTGGCGCAGGGCTCGGAGTATCGCAATGCGGCGCGCGGCCACAACGCGCCCACCTACGCGAGCGCGAGCTTCACCACGGTGGCCCCGCATCTCTGGGAGATGGCCGGCCTCGGCGCCAAGGACGTGGACGTGGTCCAGAGCTACGAGAACTTCACCGGCGGCGTCCTCATGAGCCTGGTCGAGCACGGCTTCTTCGCTCCGGAGGAGGCGAACGAGTTCCTGACCTTCGACAACCTCATCGCGCCGCGCGGGCGGCTGCCGCTGAACACCAGCGGCGGCAACCTCGCCGAGTGCTACATGCACGGGCTCGAGCTGCAGATCGAGGCGGTGCGCCAACTGCGCGGCCAGTCGACCAGCCAGGTCGAGAGCGCGCGCGTGGGCCTGGTGATCTCGGGGCCGATGGTCACGCCGGTCTCCAGCATGCTGCTCGGCACCGAGGACACGCTGTGAGCGCGCCCGCGTTCGTGCTCCCGCCGGGCATGCCGCGGCCGGTGCCGGAGGCAGACCAGCTCGACGCGCCCTACTGGGAGGGCACGCGGGCCGGCGAGCTGCGCGTGCAGCGCTGCCGCGCCTGCCGCGGATTCCAGTGGGGGCCGGAGTGGATCTGCCACCGCTGCCTCGCCTTCGATCTCGAGTGGGTGGCGGTGGCGCCGCGCGGCCGCGTCTATTCGTGGGAGCGCGCCTGGCACCCGGTGCATCCGGCGCTGCGGGAGCACGGACCGTACGTCGTCGTGCTGGTGGAGCTGCCCGAGGCCGGCCACGTGCGCATGATCGGTAATCTGATGGGAGACCCGATGCAGGAGGTCACGATCGGCGCGTCGGTCGAGGCGGTGTTCGAGCCCCACGACGACGCCACGCCTCCGTTCACGCTCGTGCAATGGAAACGGTAGCCTGCGAGAGGAGCGCGCCATGACCCGGACCGACGTCGTCGTCAATGAACCCAACCGGTGGCGGCTCGCGACCCCCGGCCATGCCGGCTGGTCCCGCACAGCCCGGCCCGGCGACCCGCGGAAGTACTTCATGGTCTCGGCGGATTGCCACGCCAACGAGCCCCACGATCTCTGGGCCACCCGCATCGACGAGAAGTACCGGCATCGCGTGCCCAAGGTCATCACCGACGAGAACGGGGTGAAGTGGCGCGTCTCCGAGGGCTATCGCCCGGACCGCCTGCGCACCGACGCCCTCGACGGCGAGGACGGTCTGCGCCAGCGCGTCGGCGCCGATCCGGTCGAGCGCCTGCGTCACATGGACGAGGACGGCATCGACATCGAGGTGATCTTCCCCAACAAGGGCCTCGCCATGTGGGCGACTCCGGACCCCGTCTTCGCCATGGCTCAGTGCCGCGTCTACAACGACTGGGCGCACGAGATATTTGGACCCTTCCGCAACCGTATCGCGCCCGCGGCGGCGCTCGCCACCGGCGACCTCGAGGGCTCGATCGCGGAAGTGACGCGCGTGGCCAAGCTGGGCTTTCAGCTCCTGACGCTGCCCTGCAAGCCGATCTGGGGCGGGCACGACGTGGACCACCCGAACTACAACCTGCCGATGTTCGACCCGCTGTGGACGGTGATCCAGGACGCGAACCTGCCCGTGACCTTCCACGTCTCCACCGGACGCGATCCGCGCGCGTCGCGCGGCAACGGCGGCGCGGTGATCAACTACGTGTCGCATTCGCTCTCGCCCACCATCGAGCCCGTGGCCAACCTCTGCGCCTCCGGTGTGTTCGAGCGCTTCCCTCGCCTGCGCGTGGCCACCATCGAGGCCGGCATCGGCTGGATCCCGTGGTTCCTCGGCGCCATGGACGAGGCGTACCGCAAGCATCACTTCTGGGTGCGGCCGAAGCTGTCGCACCTGCCCAGCGAGTACTACCGCGAGCACTGCTGGGCCTCGTTCCAGGAGGATCCCGCCGGCCTCGCGCTGGCCGAGCCGATGGGGCTCGCCGACCGTTTCATGTGGGGCAACGACTATCCGCATCACGAGGGCACGTGGCCACACTCGGCCGAGGCCATCGAGCGCACCATGGGCCACCTCTCGGAGACGGCGCGCGCGAACGTGCTCGGCCTGAACGCGGCGCGCTTCTTCGGCTTCGAGGCGCCGGCCACATGAGCGTGGTGGATGCCGACGGCCACGTTCTCGAGCCGGCCGACACCTGGCTCAAATACCTCGATCCGCAGTATCGGGACCGCGCGATCCGCATCGTCCAGGACGAGCACGGCTACGAGGTGCTGCTGATCGACGGGCAACCCCTCAAGACGCTCCGCGGCCAGCTCGGCGCGCTCGGCGGGATCGACATGGACACGGCCAAGCTCTTGACCCGCGGGCAAATCAGCTATGCGGAAGGCAGCCCGCCGGGCGCCTACGATCCCGCCGCGCGCCTGCGCGTCATGGACGCGGAGGGCATCGACGCCGTCCTCCTCTACCCGACGATCGGGATCTGCTGGGAAGGGCACGTCACGGACGGCGCCCTCGCGACCGCGTACACGCGCGCCTACAACCGCTGGCTGGCCGAGTTCTGCCGCACCGACCCCACGCGGCTCTACCCGGTGGCCCACATCTCGCTCCTCGACCCCGAGGGCGCGGTGGAGGAAACCATCCGGGCACGCCGGGACGGCTGCGTGGGCATCTACCTTTCCCCGGACCTCGCCGCGCGGGCCGGGCGCCACTTCGACGATCCCGTCTACGCGCGGTTCTGGGAGACGGCCCAGGACCTCGAGATGCCGATCGGCTTTCACGTCGTCGTGCGGGATCGGCAGTGGTTCCGGCAGTGGCAGCGGCGGGACCCATCCGACGGCCTCTTCAGCATCGTGTTTCTCGCCATCGACGTCATGGCCGCCTTCACGCAGATGCTGAGCGCCGGCATGTTCGAGCGTTATCCGCGCCTGCGCTGCGTCGTGCTCGAGGCCGGATCCAACTGGATCGCCGCCTGGCTCGATCGCCTCGACCACAAGTACCGCGTCCTCGCCCACCAGACGCCGATCCGCATGCCACCCAGCGCGTACTTTTACCGGCAGTGCCTGATCTCGGCGGACCCCGACGAGTCGGTCACCGCCCAGATGATCGAACACCTGGGCGCCGACTACTTCGTCTGGGCCTCGGACTATCCGCACATCGACGCCTCCTTCGGCGTCGTGCACGAGCTGAAGAAACGGCTCGCGCCGCTACCGGAGGAGGCGCGGCGCAAAGTCCTGGGCCTCAACGCGCGGCGGTTCTATGCCCTTCGAGGCGATCGCTAGGCCGCGGCGGCCGGGATCTCGTCGGTCCAGACGGTGAACTGCGTGAGGTTGGCCGCGCCGAACGACGTGGTCAGCGCGACGTCCACGGCGTCACGGCCGCGCGCCATGAGCACGCGGCCGATCCGCGGCTGGTTGTGGCGGGCGTCGATCGGATGCCAGGCGCCGTCCAGGTAGACCTCGGACCACGCCGAGAAGTCCATCGGAGACGGGCTCGGCGGCACGCCGATGTCGCCGAGAAAGCCAGTCGCGTACCGGGCGGGGATGTTGAGCGCTCGCAGGAACGCGATGGCGAGATGCTGGAAGTCGCGGCAGACGCCTTGCCGCTCGAGGTAGACGTCGGCGGCGGACTTCGTCGGCCGCGCGAACTGGTAGCCGAAGACGACGTTCGTGTGGACCCACTCCACCACCGCCTGCACCCGCTCCCAGGACTCGGGCGTGGCGCCGAAGAGATCCCCGGCGATCGCGCACAGGCGGTCGACCTCGCAGTAGCGGCTCGCCAGGAGGAAGCGCCAGCACCCGGGCGGCATCGCGTGCACGGGCGTCAGGCGCGCGCCGGTGATCGGCGTCTCGGCGCGGCCGGAGACGTCGATCACGTTGTCGTACCGGATCCGCACGGTGCCCGCCGGCGCCAGGATGCGCGCCGCCCGATTACCGAACTCGTCGACGAAGTCCTCGACGGCGGTGGCCGGCTCGATCTCGATCCGCTCCGGCTGCCGCAGCCGCGAGGCTTGCTCGGGGTGGACGTAGAGCATGAGCTGCATCGGGGTGGGCCGGGGCACCTCGAAGCTCAGCTCGTAGCCGAGGCGGATCTCCATGAGCCCACCGTAACACGGCCCTCCGGCCGGCCTCTGCTACGATATCCGGGTGACGTACTGCGTCGGCATCTGGACACGGCAGGGTCTCGTGATGGCGTCCGACTCGCGCACCAACGCGGGCCACGATCAGGTGAACGTCGCGCGCAAGATGCACGTGTTCGCGCAGCCCGGCGAGCGCGTCTTCATCCTGCTCAGCAGCGGCAGCCTCTCCTGCACGCAATCGATCATCACGCAGCTCCGGCGTGATTTCGACGAGGGCAAGGGGCTGGCTCAGGCGCCCTCGCTCTACGACGCCGCGCGCATCATCGGCGAGGAGGTGCGGCGGGTGTCGGACATGGACCGCGCCGCGCTGGAGCGCGACGAGTTCAAGTTCAACGTCAACTTCATCGTCGGCGGCCAGGTGCGCGGCGAGCTCCCGGGGCTCTTCATCGTCTACCCGCAGGGCAACCCGCT
>QHSB01000549.1 GCA_003220335.1 Candidatus Rokuibacteriota bacterium | reverse complement strand
CCGGCCCTCGCAGTCGTCGGGCGGCGGCGCCTCGGTGTCCGGACACATCTGGGTGCCGATGGATGACGAGACCACGATGGTCTACAACTGGGACTACAGCGAGCGCGCCGCGCTGACCGACGAGGATCGGCTGGAGCGTCGCCTCGGCAATGGGCCTCTCGACGTCGATCAGTCCACGTTCCGCTCGGTCCGCAACCGGCGCAACAACTACATGCTCGACCGCCAGGTGCAGAAGACCGAGAGCTTCACGGGCATCGACGGCATCAACACGCAGGACCGGGCGATCCAGGAAAGCATGGGGCGCGTCGTCGATCGCAGCCGCGAGCACCTCGGCCCGGCCGACAAGGCCGTCATCCAGGCGCGGCGGCTCCTACTCGAGGCCGTCAAGGCGGTGCGCGACGGCAAGACGCCGCGCGGCGTCGACGGCACGTACTACGCGCTGCGGGCCGCCGAGGGCGTGCTGCCGCGTGACGCCGACTGGCGGGAGGTGCTGACGCCCGAGATGTCGGCGACGCGCATCGAGCAGACGGTGTAGCGTCAGCCCTTCACCTGGACGCCGGCAAGGCGCTCCAGCACCTTGACGACGGCGAGGCCGTCTTCCTTGTTGAGGCCGGCGGCGCGCGCCATCTGGTAGAGCTGCTGCGTGAGATTGGCGAGTAGCAGCGGCACGCCGAGCTGCTTGGCGAACGCCGTCTCCAGCTCCTGGTCCTTGTACGTGATGTCGACGGTGCCGCCGGGCGCGAAGTCGCGCGCGAGGATCTTCGGCACGCCGGTCTCGAACGCGTAGCTGGTGCCGGTGCTGACGCGGACGACGTCGTAGATCGTCCGCGGGTCGAGCCCCGCCTTGACGCCCATCACCAGCGCCTCCGCCACCGCCACGCGGTTGACCTGGATGAGCATGTTGTTGACGAGCTTCATGGCCAGGCCCTGGCCGAGCGCCCCGACGTGGAAGAGCTTGGTGCCCATGGCCGCGAAGAGGTCGCGGCATGCCTCGAACGTCGCCGGGTCGCCGCCGGCGATGACCGACAGCTCGCCGGAGCCCGCGCGCTCGGTGCCCCCGCTCACGGGCGCGTCCAGCGTCGCCACGCCGCGGGCCGCCAGCTGCTCGGCCAGGCGCCGGAGGGCGAACGGATCGATCGTGCTCATGCAGATCACGATGTGCCCGCGCGGCGCGCTCTTCACGATGCCGCGCTCGCCGGCGATGACCGATTCCGCCTGCGCGGTCGTCTCCACCATGACGATCGTGCGCTCGGCGGCCGCGGCCACCTGTTCGGGCGAGGCGACCACCTTCGCGCCGCGGTCGCGCAGCGGTGCGACCTTGGTGGGATCGATGTCGTGGACCACGAGTGAGAAACCGCGCGTGACGAGGTTGAGCGCCATCGGACGTCCCATGTTGCCGAGCCCGATGAATCCGACGGTGCCAGCCATGTCGTTCTCCTGTGCGGCGGACGCGCGAGTCTAGCGCGGCGGCGGAGGCGGCGGAGGCGGTGCGGCCGCGGGCACCCAGACCCACTGCCACGGTTGCCGCACGCCGTCACCGTACAGCACGTGCCGGCCATTCTCGTAGACCACCTCGCGCTGGACGGCGGGGGCCGCTGAGGGCGCGTAGCCGGGCGCTTGCTGATAGCTTGCCGCCGGCGCGGAGTACGCCGGTGGCGTGTAGGACGGCGGAGCCGAATTCGGCGGCGGAACCGGATACGCGGGAGCGGCCGCGTATGCGGGCGCGGCTGCGTACACCGGCGGCTGCACATAGACGGCGGGCGGCGCCTGCACCACCGGCGGAGGCGGCGGCGTGAACGCCCAGAGCGGAGCCGTCGCGATGGCCACCGCGCCGAGGGCGAGGCCGCCGATGAGCGCCCCGGGCCACCACCAGCCACCGTGTCCCCCGCGGTGACCGTGGTGCCAGCCCCCGCCGGCCCACGCGGGACCTGGGAGGAGTGCGATGGAGAGCACGAGGAAGATCGCGACTAGCGCGAGCGCTCGCTTCATGAGCGTCCTCCTGCCGGCAGCATATCAGAAGAAGAACGTCAGGTTCTTCGCGAGGAGCACGCTCTGATCAAGAATGATCTTTCGCCGCGCGATCTTGAAGGTGCCGTTCACCCGGCGCAGCAGGTCTTCGCGCTTGCCGACGAGGACGTCGGTCTCCGTCTCGACGCGGTTGCGGTAGACGAGGAAGCGGCTCTTGACGGCGATCTCGCTCGGGGCCGGGCCGTCGGGGCTCGCGCGGAGGACCTGCACGTTCGAGATCATGTGGCAGATGCGCGAGGGCGGCTCCTCCGCCCAGTGGATGCCCGTGAGGATCTGCTGCACGCGGCGGGCGAGCGTGTCCTTGCCCTCGTCGAACCAGTTGACGTCGGCGCCCTCACGCGTGAACTCGCGCTCGCTCTCGTCGTGCGGCACGTTGCGCCGCATCGGCATCCAGTAGCGGACGTCCTCCGTGAACAGCTCGAGCCAGTCCTGGTATCGACGCTCGTCGAGCAGCTCCGCTTCCCGGTAGAGGAACTCCTCGACCTCGCTCTTGACGAGCAGCCGGTCGACGTCGCTCACGCCAGGTCTTTCCAGCTCGCGGCTTCCATGAACTGCCGCCAGCGCCGGTAGAAGCCGCGCTGGTTGTGCTCGCTGGCGTTCGCCGTCGTCACGTCGGTGATCGCGCCCGGCAGCGTCAGCCCGTGGTCCTCGAACGCGCGCGTGGAGCGGCCCAGGCCCATCTCGTAGTTGTAGGGATGCTGCCGCGCGATGGTGCCGCGGCTGGCCTTGTGGGCGTAGTTCCAGTTCTCCATGTCGTCCTGCTCGGTCAGTCCCGACGGGCCGGAGTAGCGGATGTAGTAGTGGCGCAGGAAGTCCTTCACCTCCGGGGGCGCGTCGGCGTCGACGAAGTACCAGCGCCAGACCTCCGTCTGGTGCGGGCCGCGGGGGTGCCACACCGCCAGCGTGCGCGGCTGCCGCGCCAGCGGCGACGTGTTGGGAAACATCGTGCCGGGCCCGCCGAACAGGCGCCAGTACTCGCCGCGGCGGCGCCGGCGCTCCTCCTCGCAGCGGCGGAAATACTCGGCCACCACCGGCGCGTCCTGGTAGGCCGGTGCCAGCGGCGAATCGTGCGCGCGCAGAAACGCGATCATCGAGTGGCCGAGCTCGGGGAACGACACGTCGAGCCATCGCGCCTGGTTGCGCTCGGCCATGTCGCGGCGACCCTGGCCGCTGGGGCCGATGCCGACCATGTCCACCGAGCGGTGGCTCACGCCGTGATAGCGGTCGCCGGAAAAGTTCTCGGCGGGAAACTTCCAGTTGCACGGGATCAGCCACTTGTGGATGCCACCGATCGCCTCGGTGCCGCCCTCGCGCCCGTCCCACGCGTCGAGCAGCAGATCGAGATAGAGCTTGTAGCCGCCGACGTACTCGAGGAAGGCCGGTGCCGCCGCATCCCACGTCGCCCAGATCGTGCCCTTGTAATTCTCCATGTGGGCAACTTCGATCAGGCCCCATTTCGACTTGTCGAGCTGCTCACCGTAGGCGTCCTTCCCGAACGGGACGCCGACGAGCGCGCCGTCGGTCGCGTAGGTCCAGCCGTGGTACGGGCACATGAGCTCGAGCGTGTTCCCCTCGTCGTAGCGGCAGACCTTCATGCCGCGATGCCGGCACGAGTTCAGGAAGACGTGGATCCGCCCCGTCCGATCGCGGCAGAGGATGACCGACTCCTCGCCCATGGAGGACACGAGGAAGTCGCCCGGCCTGGGGATCTGGCTCTCGTGGCCGATGAAGAGCCACGCGCGCGCGAAGATCTGGTCCTGCTCCCGGCGGTAGATCTCCTCGTTCACGAAGATCTCCCGGCTGATGATGCCCTTGTCGACGTCGACGAGGCCGTTGAGGCTGTTCAGCATCATGGTCCTCCCGCGTTTCGACGGCGCGCTGAACGATAGCGCCGTGCGGGGCCTGGCGCAAACGGGGGCGTCGGCGCTTATACTCGTGGCAGAGGTGACGGCATGCAGATCCGACTGACCCGCGATCTGGAAGAGCAACGCCGCGCGACGCCGGGTGCGATGACCGTCGACGCGTTCCTCGCCCAGTTCCCCGAGGTCCCCCGCGACCTGCGCGACGAGCCGGTGATGGCCGAGTTCGTCCGGGCGTTCAGCGCCCAGCTCGCGGTCGCCCAGAAGCCGTCACCGTGCGTGGCGCGCGCGGGCGGCGGCGACGCCGAGCATCATTTCTACACGCGCCTGGTCAACGACCTCGCCATCTACGGCATCGGTCTCGCCAAGCGTGAGCGCACGCTGCAGCGGCTCGAGCGTCTGCTTGCCGAGTATCGCGCTCAGCCGGCGACCTTCGCCTGCACCCTGGTCCCGCGCCAGGGGCCCGAGGCGCCGCGCGCGGCGTGCCGCTAACGTTTCTCCGACAGGTCTGACAGCGCCGCGCCGTCGAGCGGGTCGGCCTTATGGCCGTGAATGCGGTGCCAGGGACCGAGAGCAACGTCACTGAAGCAGCGCTAAAGGTTCCTCGATCAACTCCGCGAGCGCTCCGAGGAACTGCGCGCCCCGCGCCCCGTCGAGCGCACGGTGGTCGCAGGACAGCGTCAGCACCATCGTGGGCTGGACGGCGGGCTGGCCGTTGAGGGCGACGACGCGGTCGGCGATGCGGCCGACGGCGAGGATGGCCGCCTGCGGCGGATTCACGATGGCGTTGAAGGCGTCGACGCCGAACATGCCGAGGTTGCTGATGGTGAAGCCGCCGCCCTGGATGTCGGCGGGGCGCAGCTTGCCGGCCTGAGCGCGCGAGACGAGATCTTCGCGCCGGATTGACAACTCTGCGAGGCTCAGCGTGTCGGCGCGGTGGATGACGGGCACGACGAGGCCATCGTCGAGGGCGACGGCCAGCCCGATATTGATGTCGGCATTGCGGACGATGGTGCCGTCCCTCCACGAGCCGTTGACGGCCGGATTTCGAGCGATGGCCGCGGCGACGAGTCGCACCAGCAGATCCGTGTAGGTGACGTGGGCGCCGGTCTGCTTGCGCGCCTGCTGCAGCCACGACGCCAGGCGGCTCACGTTGACCTCGCGCACCAGGTAGAAATGCGGCGCCGTGGTCCAGCTCGACGTCATGCGCTCGGCCATGATGCGCCAGATGTTGCTGACGCCCTGCGCCCCGGCGCCCGCCGTCGCCGCGGCCCCAGCCGACGTCTTCGCGGCGGCGACGTCGCCAGCCAGCACCGCCCCGCCCGGGCCCGAGCCGCGAACGACTCGAAGATCGACGCCGCGCTCGCCGGCGAGACGACGGGCCTTGGGCGACGCGGCGACCAGACGCGCCGAGGACTCGGCGGCGGGGAAGACGGCCGCGGCGCCGTTGCCGGCCGGCGCCTTCTGGCTCTCGACGTACGCCATGACGTCGGCCTTCTCGATGCGGCCGCTCGGCGTCGTGATGCGCGTGAGATCGACGCCGTGCTGCTCGGCGAGCTTGCGCGCGAGCGGCGACGCTTTGATGACGGCGGAAACGCCGGCGCCGGCCGACGCAGGCGCAGAGGCGGCGGGCGCCGGCGCCGATGCGCCCGCCTCCCCGGCCGCGAAGATCAGCGCGATCGTCTTGCCGACGGGCACCACGTCTCCCACGCCCGCGGTGACCTCGCGCAGCACGCCCGAGGCCGGCGCCTCGACCTCCACCGTGACCTTGTCGGTCTCGATCTCGACGATGGGCTCGCCCTTGGCGACGGTA
>QHSB01000548.1 GCA_003220335.1 Candidatus Rokuibacteriota bacterium | reverse complement strand
CGAGCACCGGCGGGTGCGGCTTCTGCACGGGCTTCGGCCAGGTCATCATCGGCGGGAAGTCGACGAACGTGCCGTGATACTCCGGCTTCGACCGCGTCCAGATCGCCTTCATCGCCTCCACGCGCTCGCGCATGACGTCGAAGCGCGTCTTGAACTCCGTGCCGTGATCGGCCATCTCCTCGGCGTTCCAGCCGGCGCCGATCCCGAACAGGAACCGGCCGCCCGAGATCGAATCGAGGCTCGCGACCTGCTTGGCCGTCTGGATCGGATCGCGCTGCACCACGAGGCAGACGCCGGTGGCGAGCTGCAGCCGCGTGGTCGCGGTGGCGGCGGCGGCCAGCGTGACGAACGGATCCATCACGTCGTAATACTTCTTGGGCAGCTCGCCGCCTTGCGGGAACGGCGTGCGGCGCGACAGCGGGATGTGTGAGTGCTCCGGCGCCCAGAGCGAGCCGAATCCGCGCTCCTCCAGCGCCCGGCCGAGCGCGGCCGGGTCCATCGAGTAGTCCGTGAAGAAGATCGTCGCGCCGACGTCCATGGTTTCCTCTCTCCTACGTATCGCTCAGCGGCACGATCGCGTAGAGCCGTGGTTGACTGCCGACGACGCGCGTGACGTGCCCGCGGCCCGTCAGATCTTCGGCGAGCACGACGTCGCCGGGCTCGATACGCGCCACCGTGCCGTCGCCGACCTCGATCTCCGCCGCGCCCGCCAGCGAGATCGAATACTGGCGTCGCGGCGCGCAGTGCCAGTCGAGCACGTAGCCCGGCGGCGCCGCGCGAAAGGCGATCCCGCTCGCCGGCTGCATCGCGGTGCCCTCGCCGTGGGCGCCCTCGACGTCCCGGAACGGTTTCATCGCCAGCGGCAGCTCGGCGATGTGCGACTGGCCATCCGTACCGCTGTACACGCGCCACATCTTCGGCATGCGGGTCGTCCTCTCAGTCGGACGTGCGCACCGGGTGGGGCAACGGTGCGGACAGGAGGGAACTCTCGAGCGCGGCGACCTTCACGCTTGTGGATCATACAACGGGCGGCGGAGACACCGGACCTGGTGTCTCCGCCGCCGGCCCGGGCGAACTCTCAGGGCGCCTGGGCCTCTCTGAACACGATCAGCTCATTCGCGTCACTCGGGTCGCTCGGCGCTCCCGTGATGACGTTGCGCGGAAGCTCGCTCGGCGAGCCCGTCGTCGAGCGCGAGCCGGCGTTCATGGAGGTCTGCGTGCCCGTCGTCGCCGACGAGCCGGTCGTCGCCGACGAGCTCGATACCGCCGGTGCCATCTCCTCCATCACGATGATCACCTCGTCGCCCGGGCGCAGGTCGGTGAGCACGATGGTCTGGCCGCCGGAACCCATCGTCATTCGCGTCGACGGGCTCACGCGCACGGTGCTGCCGTCGGTCATCCGCACGAGCTGGTTCTGCTGATCGACGGCGGCGACCGTCGCCGCGCGCTGGCGCTTGCCCTTCGCCACCGACGACAGGCCGACCGGTAGCGCGTTTTGCACGACGACCCGGTCGCCGGGCCGCACGGCGCGGGGATCGATCGGCTGCTGCGTCTTGGCCGCGACGATCTGGCTCTGATCGGTGAGCTTCACGCTCCGGCCGTCCTGGAAGACCATCACACCATTCGTCGAGTCGAACTTGGCGACGACACCGCTCGTGGTGACGGGCGGATGACCAGGAAGCGGGCTGACGGTCGTCGACGCCGCGGTGGCCGGCGGCGGCGTCTGCGCCTCGCTCACGCGCGGCTCGCGGGCGGCCCGCGAGCAGCCCGCCACGAGGACGACCGCCGCCAGAAAACCTGCGACTGCGCGAGTCTGCTGTTGCATCCGTTCGTCGGACGGAGGGTGTCGTGAAAATTACAGCGCCGGGGACGTGAGCGTCGCGCGAGCGGGTGCGAATGCACCCGACGGCTGCGACAATACCCCCCGCATGGCGCGGCTGAGCGTCGGCGTCCTCGGGCTGAGCCACGATCACGTGTGGGGCAACCTCGCCGCACTGGCGGCCGGCGACCACGGCCGCCTCGTCGCGGCCGCCGAGCCCGATGGGCGCCTGCGCGAGCGGCTCCGCGACCTCGACGGCGGCGTGGCGACGCACGACACCTTCGACGCCCTGCTCGAGCGCCGCGACCTCGACGCCGTCATGATCTTTTCCGACAACCGTACGTCTGCCGACCTCGGCGTGCGCGCGCTCGGCCGCGGGCTGCCCGTGATGGTCGAAAAGCCGATGGCCGCCGACCTGCCCGGCGCCCGCGCGCTACTCGCCGCCGCGCGGGCGGCCGGTCTTCCCCTGATGGTGAACTGGCCCACGGCGTGGCGGCCGGCGCTGCGCCACGGCCTGACGCTGGCGCGCGACGGCGCCGTCGGCGCGCCGGTTCAGCTCAGCCATCGCGGCGGCCACGCCGGGCCGCGCGAGTTCGGCTGCTCGCCGCAGTTCTGCGACTGGCTCTATGATCCCGCGCGCAACGGCGGCGGCGCGCTCGTCGACTACTGCGGCTATGGGGCGGTGCTCTGCCGCCTCCTGTTCGGCCGGCCGCACGCCGTCATCGCGGTGACGCCGCCGCCGCGCAAGCCGGGACTCGTCGCCGAAGACAACGCCGTGGTCGTCCTCTCCTACCCGAGCGCGCTCGGATTACTCGAGGCGAGCTGGACCCAGATCGGCGGCGAGCCCGCCTTCGCGATGGTCGTCTATGGCGAGGGCGGAACGCTGCTCGTCCATCAGCCGCGTCCCATCCGCGAGGGCGAGGGCGCCGGCGCCGGGCGCGTGCAGCTCGTCACGCGCGACGGGAGCCGCGTCGTCGATCCGCCGCCGCTGCCGCCGAGCGAGCGCGACGGCCCGACCCACTTCCTGTCCTGCGTGAACGCGGGCCGCGCGGTGACGGCGTTCTGCGCCGCCGATGTCGGGTGCGACGTCCAGGAGGTCATCGCGGCGGGGCAGCGCGCGAGCGTGCTGGGCCGGCGGGTCGGGCTGCCGTTACAGCAGGGTCCCGCGTAGCACGAGGTACGCGACGCTGAAGTAGATCACCAGCCCGGTGACGTCGACCAGGGTGGCCACGAAGGGCGCCGAGGCGCTGGCGGGATCGAAGCCGAGGCGGCGCAGGACGAACGGCAGCATCGAGCCCGCCAGCGAGCCGAACGTCACCACCCCGATCAGCGCGAAGCCGACGGCGAGCGCCACCAGGAACCAGTGCGGACCATAGTCGTAGAAGCCGAAGAGCTGCCACGAGACGATGCGTGAGATGCCGATGGCGCCGAGGATCGCGCCGAGGGTGACGCCCGCCGGCAGCTCGCGCAGGGCGATCCACCACCAGTCGCGCAGCCGCACCTCGCGCAGCGCGAGCGCGCGGATGATGAGCGACGTCGCCTGCGATCCGGAGTTGCCGCCGGAGCTCATGATGAGGGGGATGAAGAGCGTCAGCACGATGGCGCGGCTCAGCGCGCCCTCGAAGTGCTGCATCGCCGTCGCCGTGAGCATCTCGCTGAGGAACAGCGCGCACAGCCAGCCGCCGCGCTTGCGGATCATGGTCCAGAAGCCGACCTTCGTGTAGGGCTCGTCCAGCTCCTGCATGCCGCCGAGCTTGTGGACGTCCTCCGTCTGCTCCTTGATCAGCGCATCGATGACGTCGTCCACGGTGACGATGCCGAGCAGGTGGCCGCCTTCGTCGATGACCGGCACCGCCAGCAGATCGTACTTGGCGATGAGCCGGGCCGTCTCCTCGCGATCCGTCCAGGCGCGGACGGTGACGGGCGGGTGCCGGTCGCCGACCTCCAGCAGCGTGCGCGTCGGATCCGCGAGCACCAGCTCGCGCAGGGTCACCGTGTGCACGAGGCGGCGATCCACCGGATCGAGGACGTAGACCGCGTAGACGGGGCGGCGCGCATGACCGCCGCTGCGAATCTGCACGAGCGCCCGCTCCACCGTCCACGTGGCCGGCGCCTCGACGTGCTCCGTGGTCATGATGCCGCCCGCCGTCGTGGGCGGATAGTTCAGGAGCGAGCGCAGCGAGTCCTGGGTGCCCCGGTCGACGGCGGCGAGCAGCCGCGCCGCGACGCGCTGGGGCAGGCCCCGGAAGACGTCCGCGCGCTGGTCGGCCGACATCGCCCCCATCAGCGCGACCGCCCGGTCGATGGGCAGGTGCTCGAACAGACGCGCCCGGTGATCGAGCTCGGGCTGGTTGAGCGCGCGCACGGCCAGCTCGAACGGCAGCGCGGCCAGCACGCGCGCCGCGGCGGCAGGATCGATGGCGTTCAGCGCTTCCGCCACGTCGGCGTCGTGGACGCGCTCCAGCGTGCTCGCGAGACCGACGGCGTCCATGCTCTCTCCCGGGTTCACGGAGCGGCGTCTCCGCCGCTCGCGCGGTAGTGGGTCGCGTACGCGTGCCGACAGCGCTCGCGCAGGTCGGCCTCGTCGATGGCCCCGGCGAAGCGCGCGGGGGCGATGTCGGCGCAGTCGAGCGCGGGCGCGCCGTCGACGATCCAGCCGGCGATCGCCTCGCCGAGCGCGGGCGAGACGCTGAGGCCGCCGACGCAGCAGCCGCTCATCACCCAGGCGCCGGCCACGCCGGGCAGCGGCCCCACGAGGTAGCGGTCGTCCATCGTGAGCGTCGGCAGCCCGCCACGGTGCTCCGCGACGCGGAGGGCAGGGTCCTGGAAGATCGGGAACTGCTCGCGCACGCTGCGCGCCAGCCGCCAGAGCACCTGGATGTCGAGCGGCAGCCCGGCGACGTCGTCCGGCACCGCCTCGACCTGCACCGGATCCGGCTCGTAGCCGCCGAGCATCAGCCCGCCGCGCTCGTGGCGCACGTACACGTTGGCGTCGATGACGCGGGCGATCGGGAACTCCGGCGTCACGCCTGCAATCGGCTCGGTGATGAGCAATTGATGGCGCGTCGGCACCACCGGCAGCGGCGCGCCCAGCGCGCCGGCCACGAGGCGCGCCCAGGCGCCGGCGGCGTCCACCACGGCGCCCGTCGCGATCGTGCCCCGCGGCGTGCGCACCCCCTCCACGCCACGCGGGCCGAGCTCAAAGCCGGTGGCCGGCGTGTGCGGCAGCAGCGCCGCGCCGAGCTTCTCCGCGGCGCGGCAGTAGCCGAGCGGCAGTTCGGACGGCTCGACGTTGCAGTCGGTCGGGCTCCAGGTGACGGCAACGATGCCGCGCTCGCCGAGGATCGGCAGGCGCCGCCGGGCCTCGGCAACCGAGACGAGCTCGATCGGGACGCCGACCGCCGCGCCGCGCTTCACCTCGCGCCCGAGCTGCTCGGCGTCGCGCTCGGTGCGGGCGATCTTGAGCGCCCCGCTCTGGGTGAAGCGCAGCGGCTGGCCCGTCTCCTCGCTGAACGACGCCAGCTTCGTCACCGCCCGCTGGGCCAGCCTCGTCAGCGCGGGCGTCGCCCGGACCTGGCTCGTCAGCCCGGCCGCGCGCGGCGAGGTCTGCGAGGCGAGGGCGGCGCGCTCGAGCACCGCCACGCGGAGGCCGCGGCGCGCCAGGTGATACGCCGCGCTGGCGCCGAAGGCGCCGGAGCCGACGACGACGACGTCGGCGGACTGCATCAGGGGTACGTGACCAGGCCGACCGCGCGCGCCGCGGCCCCGAGTCGCGCGTCGAATGACGCCAGCGACGCCGCGTGCGCCGATGTCGCCAGCGCCAGGTGCAGAGCATCCGCCGCGCGGAGCGGAGTCTCTATCAGACTGAGGAGAAATCGCTCCGCCCGGCGGTGGACGTCGCGGGTGAGCTCGACACGATGGTAGATGCCACCATCGAGGCGCTCGAGGATCGCGTGCTGCATGAGACGCGCGGTCTCCAGGGTGCCCGCGCCTTGACGCAAACGGCGGGCGAGGGCGCAGGCGACCTCGGTCACCGTCAGATCGGACACGAACAGGTCCTCTCGCCCCTGCACCATGCGGTTGAACTCGTCGCTGCCCGGCTCGGACACGTAGAGCTTGAGCAGTGCGCTGGTGTCGCAGTACAGAGGGCCGGGAACCTGGATCCGGTACGCGGCGCGCTGTTCGCGCCACCGCACCGGGCGCCGATTAAATGCGGTCCTCACGATCCTCTTCGATCGTCGTGGAGAGTGGAGGATCGAAGACCGGCATCTTCTTGCGGAACGCCGCGAGATTGGGAACACCCTTGCCGCGCGCGCGATCCGGCGGGACCAGCTTTGCCACCGGACGGCCGCGCTCGGTGATCACGACCTCCCGCCCCTTCTTGACCTCGTCGAGCAGGGCCGACAGATTCTGGCGGGCTTCGCGGACGCCGGCGGTGCGCACGCTGCGAGTGTGCTACATGTAGCACATCGCAGTCAACCAGGATGGGGGGCCCCGAAATGGCCCCCCATACCCCCCGCGCTCGGGGCGCCCCGGCGAAGCCGTGGCACCCCTCGATACTCGGTCACCATACCCCCGGCGCTCGGGGCGCCCCGGCGAAGCCGTGGCACCCCTCGATACGCGGTCACTTGCCGCCGAGCGTCCGGTAGGCCTGTGCGGCGGCGTCGCGGATCGACGCCTGCTCGGTGGGCGACTGCATGAGCATCTGCAGCGTGGGGAGCGATTGCCGATCGCCCTGGGCGGTCAGGTACTGGATCGCGCGCAGCCGATACGACGGCTCGGCCTCCGAGGCCACCACCTGCCGCATGAAAGGCAGCGGGCGCTCGTCGTTCAGCGACGTCAGCGCGCGAAACGCCATGTCGCGGCCGCGCCCGTCGGC
>QHSB01000547.1 GCA_003220335.1 Candidatus Rokuibacteriota bacterium | reverse complement strand
GCGGCGAGCAGCAGATGCTCGTGATCGGCCGCGCGCTCATGTCGAGCCCGCGCGTCATCTTGCTGGACGAGCCGTCGCTGGGTCTCGCCCCGATGCTGGTCGAGGAGATCTTCGAGATCGTGCAGCGCATGAACCGGCAGGAGAAGCTCACCGTGCTGCTGGTCGAGCAGAACGCCGCGCTGGCGCTCGCCATCGCCGAGCACGGCTACGTGATGGAGAACGGCCGCATCGTGCTCGAGGGCTCCGCGGCCAGCCTGCGCGACAACGCCGACATCAAGGAGTTTTACCTCGGCCTCACCGAAGTCGGCGCGCGCAAGTCCTACCGCGACGTCAAGCACTACAAGCGCCGTAAACGCTGGCTGAGCTAGGGGAGACATCGCTCGATGACACGGATCGGAGTGTGGGGAAGCCTCGCGGTGCTGGTGGCCACGCTCGGTCTCACCGCGTGTGCCTCGATGAGCAGCGAGCCGGCGCCGTCGCTCTATCGGCGGCTGGGCGGCCGCGAGGGCATCGCGGGCGTCGTGGATGCGTTCGTCACCAACGCGCTGGCCGATCCCCGCATCGGCCCCGCCTTCAAGTCGCTGCCGGCCGCCAAGGTCGGGCCGCTCAAGAGCAACATCGCGGACTTCATCTGCGAGAACACCGGTGGCCCCTGCTCGTACGTCGGCCGCACGATGAAGGAGTCGCACAAGGGGCTCGGGCTGGCCCGGGAGGACTTCGACGCCTGCAACGCCGCGCTGGCGAAGGCGCTCGACACCAACGGTGTGAAGGCGGCGGACAAGGAGCAGCTGATGAAGCTCGTGCAGTCGCTCATGCCCGACATCGTCGGACAGTAGCCGATGAAGCCCGCCGATCGCCGCGCCGGCTACTGGAACCGCGAGCGCGAAACCATGTCCGCCGGCGCACGCGAGCGATACCAGGCGGGCTGGCTCGGCGCGCTGCTGGAGCACGCCTGGCGGCACGCGCCGGGCGTGCGCCGCCGGCTCGAGCAGGCCGGGCTGTCCCCGAAGAATTTCCGCTCGACGGACGATCTCGCGCGGTTGCCCGTCATCAAGAAGAGCGCGATGCCCGATCTGCAGAAGGCGGACCCGCCCTTCGGCGGCTTCTGCACCGTGCCCCTGGCGAAGATCCGCAAGATTTTCGTCTCGCCGGGGCCGATCTTCGAGCCGATGGGCCCCGAAGTCAGCGCCTTCCACGCGGAGACGGCGCTCTTCGCCGGCGGCTTCCGCCCCGGCGACATCGTCATCAACACGTTCGCGTACGCCTTGACGCCGGCCGCTCACGAGCTCGACGAGGCGCTGAACCTCATCGGCTGCGCGGTCGTGCCGACCGGCGTGGGCCAGACCGAGATCCAGGTGAGCGTGGCCAAGACCGTCGGCGCCACCGGCTACGTCGGCACGCCGTCATTCCTCATGACGATCCTCGCCAAGGCCAGGGAGATGGGCGTGGGCCGGCTGCCGATCCAGGTCGCCCAGGTCGGCGCCGAGCCGTTCACCGAGTCGATGCGCCGGGAGCTGGCGGACCAGCACGGCATCATGGCGCGCCAGGGCTTCGGCACCGCGGACCTCGGCATCGTCGCCTACGAGTGCGCGGAGGCGAGCGGCATGCACCTCGTGGAGGAGGCGATCACGCAGGTGTGCGATCCCACCAGCGGCGAGCCGCTGCCCCACGGTCAGATCGGCGAGCTCGTCGCGACGGTCAACAACCGCACGTACCCGATGATCCGCTTCGGCACCGGCGACCTGACGATCGTCACCGACGAGCCGTGCCCGTGCGGCCGCACTTCCGCGCGCATGCTCGGCTGGCGCGGCCGCGCCGACGAGGTCACCAAGGTGCGCGGTCTGTTCATCCATCCCCGCCAGGTCGACGAGATCGTCGCGCGCGTGAAAGGCGTGGGCCGGTCCCAGGTCGTCGTCGGCCGCGAGGGCCACAACGATACCCTCACGCTGCGGGTCGAGCTGGGCGCCGGCGCCGACACTCATGCCGTCGCCGCCGCCCTCGAGGCGGCCATCCGCGACGTCATGAAGCTGCGCGGGATCGTCGCCATCGTCGCCGCCGCCACCATCCCCGAGAACGCGAAGAAGATCTCCGACGAGCGGAAGTGGGATTGACCACATGGGGGGCCCCGAAATGGCCCCCCAAACCCCCCACACGTTCGGAGCGGCCCGGCACAGCCGGGTCGCTCCTCTAAACCCCCCACACGTTCTTAGCGCCTCGGCACAGCCGGGTCGCTCCTCTAAACCCCCCACACGTTCGGAGCGCCTCGGCACAGCCGGGTCGCTCCTCTAAACCCCACACGCTCGGGGCGCCCCGACACGCTCGGGGCGCCCCGGCCAAGCCGTGGCACCGCTCGATATTCCGACAGGCTCGTAGCGCCCCCGCGAGCGACCGACGCCGGGACCGGACGCGTGAGTCACGGGCGTATACTCCCGGCCATGGGCGAGCCCACCCGGGCCTGGCCGGCTGACACGCTGGCCCGCGTGCCGTTCTGGGTCTACCAGGACGAGGCGAACTACCGCGCCGAGCTGCGCCGCATCTTCGAAGGCCCCACCTGGAGCTTCGTGTGCCTGGAGTCCGACGTCGCGAAGCCCGGCGAGTTCCGGACGACGTTCGTCGGCGAGATGCCGGTGATCGTGGTGCGCGGGCAGGACGGCGGTGTCCACGCGTTCGAGAACCGGTGCGCGCACCGCGGCGCCTTGATCGCGCTGGATGACGCGGGCAGCGTGAAGAACGCGTTCCAGTGCGTCTACCACGCGTGGAGCTATGACCTGCGCGGCAACCTGATCGGCATTGCGTTCGAGAAGGGCAGCAACGGCCGCGGCGGCATGCCCGCCGACTTCTGCAAGGCCGATCACGGGCCGCGCAAGCTGCGGACGACCACGCTCTGTGGCCTCGTCTTCGCGACGCTGGCGCCCGAGACGCCGCCCATCGAGGAGTACCTCGGCGCCGAGATCCTCGGCCGCGTGCGTCGCGTGATGGGCAAGCCGGTGCAGGTGCTCGGGCGCTTCACCCAGGGGTTGCCGAACAACTGGAAGCTCTACTTCGAGAACGTCAAGGACACCTACCACGCGAGCCTGCTGCACGCCTTCTTCGGGACCTTCCGCATCACGCGGCTCACGCAGGGCGGCGGCGTGCTGGTCAGCCCCGACGGCGCGCACCACGCCTCCTACACGATCGGCGTGCCCGAGGACGCCAGGAGCGCCGCGTATCGCGAGCAGGGGATCCGCTCGGAGCTCGACGGCTTCCGGCTGGCCGACGCGCGGCTGCTCGACAGCGTGGACGAGTTCAACGATCGCATCCAGCTGCAGATCCTGACCGTGTTCCCGAACCTCGTCATCCAGCAGGTGCAGAACTCGCTCGCCGTGCGTCAGATCGTGCCGACCGGCGTGGCGTCGATGGAGCTGCACTGGACCTACATCGGCTTCGCCGACGACGACGCGGAGATGCGGCAGCGGCGGTTGCGCCAGGCCAACCTGGTCGGCCCCGCCGGCTACGTCTCGATGGAGGATGGCTGCGTCGGCGGCTTCGTGCAGCGGGGCGCGGCCGCCGCCGGCGACGAGGTCTCCGTCGTCAACATGGGCGGCGAAGGCACGGAATCGATGGACACGCGTGCGACCGAAGCCTCCGTGCGCGGGTTCTGGAAGGCGTACCGCCGCCACATGGGCTACTGATGCTCGAGCGCGTCGTCAGGCTCAACGCCGACTACGCGCGCGCCATCGACGACGACCGGCTGGAGGACTGGCCGGGCTTCTTCACCGAGAAGTGCCTCTACAAGATCACCTCCGCCGACAACCACCGCCGCGGGCTCGAGGCCGGTGTGATCTACGCGGACACGAAGAGCATGCTGCGCGACCGCGTGGCCGCGCTGCGTGAGGCCAACATCTACGAGCGCCAGACGTACCGCCACCTCATCGGCCTGCCCGCGCTCGTCGGAACGGAAGGCGAGCTCACGCGTGCGGAGACGCCGTTCCTCGTCGTCCGCATCATGCGCGACGGGACGATGGATCTCTTCGCGACGGGCCGCTATCTCGACGCGCTGATGGACGACGCGGGCGTGCTGCGCCTGCGCGAGCGCATCGTGGTCTGCGACAGCGGCCGCTTCGACACCCTCCTCGCCATTCCGCTGTAGACCACCGACATGGGGGGCCCCGAAATGGCCCCCCAACCCCCCAGCCTTCGGAGCGTCCCGGCGAAGCCGTGCCGCTCCTCTAATTTAGACCGCGCCAGCCCATGGGGGCCATTCCCCGCGCGGCGAGGGCGCCGGTTAGTTGCGCTTGACCCGGCGACGTTCGTCTTCCCAAATCTTTTCGCAGGCCTCGTGAAAGCGGATCATCCTGTTGGCGGCTACGTCGGAGAAAGGCGCGTATGCCTCGTTGATTGGCGTATCGCAGCCAGAACACGGCTCGCCATGACCTTGCACGATGGTAACGGCATTGGGCGGCGTGCCACCGGTCCTGGAGGTCTCCGACGCCGTCCATGCGCGCTCCCTCGGTAGCGAACCGTTTGCGAGCCTGGCTTGGATACGTTCTCGGCATACGGCGTCTGTTGGTCTGGACATAGACTCTTCACCCTAACCCTAGGCTGCTGGATGGACCGAAGCCAGGCGGGAAGCCAAGCGGTACATGAAGCGGACGCCCGGCGTGCTTACGCTCCCAAGTTCGCGTGGAGTTGTCACGAAGATCGGCATTCTTTGGATCGCGGAGTGCCGCGACATATCGCTCGAAGTGGTACTCAATATCGTCAACGAACGCCGCGGGGACAATGACGAAGGCGCTCATCTCCAGTGTCGCCCGCTGGGCCGAATGCGCTGCCTTGCGCGCTATCTCGCGGCGCCTCTCCCCGCTGAGGTTCTTTGCCCGTGTCTTGCCACCGATGCCTTGCGGTCGTCTTCCGGTCATCGTAGGGGTAAGCATAGCGGTGCGCGGTGTTGTCAGCGAGCCCTCCATGTCTAGCGGAACGCGATGCTCGACGGGCTGCCGGTCTTCACGACGTGGCCCGTGGGCTTCAGCTTGCCTGTGGCCTGATCGACGCGGAAGGTGACGATCGTGTCGCTGTTCTGGTTGGCGGCGTAGAGGAGCGACCCCGTCGGATCGAGCGCGAAGAAGCGCGGCACCTTGCCCTGGGTCGATTCCCAGGCGACGGGCGAGAGCACGCCGCTGGCGTCGTCGACGGCGAAGACCACGATGCTGTCGTGGCCGCGGTTACTGCCGTAGACGAAGCGTCCCGATGGTGCCACGGCGATCTCGGACGTGGTGCTGTGCCCGGTGTACGAGGGCGGCAGCGTCGTGATCGTCTGCAGCGGGACCAGCTCGCCGCGCTGCGTGTCCCACTTGAAGGTCGTGATCGTCGAGTCGAGCTCGTTCATCTGGTACAGGTAGGGCTGGCTCGGATGGAAGTCGGCGTGGCGCGGGCCCGCGCCGGGCCGGCTCGCCACCGAGGGCGGCTCGGCGGGCACCAGCTTGCCGGTGGCCGTGTCGAGCCGGAACACGAAGGTCGTGTCGAGGCCCTTGTCGGGCACCACGAGGAAGCGCCCGCGCGGGTCGAGGACGACGTCGTGCGGGTGCGCGCTCGCCTGCTCGGTCCGGTGCGGGCCCGGCTTGCCCTGCAGCGTGACGAGATCGCTCAGCGGGGCCAGCGAGCCGTCCGGATTGACCGGCAGCACGGCCACCGTGCCCGTCGAGTAGTTCGCCAGCACCACGAACCTGTTCGACGCGTCGATGGCCAGGCGCACGCCGTTGCGGCCGCTGGTGGGCTGGCGGTTGAGCAGCGTGAGGCGGCCGCTCTCCTGGTCGACCGCGAACGCCGTGGCGTCGGCGCCGTCGCCGTGCGCGGCGTAGAGGAAGCGCTGCCGGCGGTCGAGCGCCAGCCACGATGGATTGACGATGTCGCCGACCAGCTGCACCTGTGTCCAGTCGCCCGATCCCGGATCGATCCGGTACACGCCGATGCCCTCGCCGCGACCGTTGCGCTCCTTGCTCGTGTAGCAGCCGACGTAGGCGAACATCGGTGTCCTCCGGGTGGCCGCGCTGGCGCTCGGCCCGGTGGCCGCGGCGCACCCGCCGGCGGCGATGGCGACGATGAGACCGGCGGTGCCTGCGAGAAAGTCGCGCCGCTCCCTGTCCATCGTCACCTCCGACCGTCGCGCGTCGACCGCGCGCGTCTGTTGGCCGTCCTCTGTCGGGTCCACCAGGCCCTGATCTCGCCGACGTGATCGCGCTCGTGGCTCCAGCCCGGCGCGGGCAGCCACTCCGTCACCGGATACGCGTGCGCGGGGTCGCGCAGCGACGCCGCCGGCAAGCGCTGGAATCGCCGGACGAGATCGGCGCGCGTCCGCTGCATCCGGCGGAGCAATGCGCGCAGGCCCAGCCGGTGCAGCCGCGCGACGGTGCGGGCGTTGAAGCGGTCGGCGTACGCCATGCTCTCGAACCAGTGGATGCGGTCGCCACGCCCCCGCGCGATGAGGGCGAACCGGCGCACGGTCTCCTCGTCGCAGGCCAGCAGGTGCCCCAGGACGTCCTTGACGGACCAGCGGTCCTGGGTGCGCGCCTTTAGGATCTCGGCCTCGGGCAGGCGCGCGAGGACGGCCAGCGTTTCGCGGCGGGAGGCCACGAGGCGTCTGACGGCGGCGCGCCGCCACTTCGCGAGCGCCGTCGATTGTCGGGTCGCCATCACGGCCCAGATGATACATTCCTCGCGCTCGGCGTTCTTGTGCCAGTGTCAATCGCGCGAATCGAGGAGGTCACCATGGCGACTCGCAGACTCTCACGGCGACAGATCCTGGGCATGGCGGTGGGCGCGAGCGGCCTCGCCCTGTCGGGACGTTTGGCGGCGTTCGCCGAGGCGCTGAAGCCGACGCCCGGCGAGATCCTGGGCCCGTTCTATCCCGTCATCAAGCGTGTCGATCAAGGCGCCGATCTCACCGTCATCGCCGGCAAGCCCGGGCGCGCCGCGGGTGAGGTCATCCACGTCATGGGGCGTGTGCTGAACGTCGAAGGGCAGCCCGTCCGGGGGGCCAGGGTCGAGCTCTGGCAGGCCAATGCACAGGGGCGATACACGCACGCGAGCGACAAGAATCCGGCGCCGCTCGATCCGAATTTCGAGGGCTTCGCCGTGCAGACCACCGACGCCGAAGGCCGCTATCGGTTCAAGACGATCAAGCCGGGCGCGTACCCGGCGCTCGGCAACTGGATGCGGCCCCCGCACCTGCACTTCGACGTGACCGGCAAGGTCAACCGCCTCGTCACGCAGATGTACTTCCCCGGCGAGTCGCTGAACGATACGGACCTCCTTCTGCAGAAGCTCCGCGCGAACAAGGAGGGCGCCATCGCGAAGGTGTTGCCCCCCACCGCCGACGTCGAGCCGGATTCACGCCTCGTCGTCTGGGACATCGTCCTCGACAAGGGCTGAGCGGCGCGCGTCACCTCCGGCTGTTCAGCACATAGAACGGCGTCACGGCGTCCGGCGTGAGCCAGGCGTTGTACCAGTCCTGCACGTAGGGCTTGAGCTTGCGCAGCCCCTCGGCGTGGCGGCGCTGCCTGGGCCCGATGGCCCGCGCCGCCTTGCGGATCTCGCGGTAGAGCGCGTCCACGTCGAGCGTCGTCAGCCGGCGATCCTGCATCACCACGCGTCCGCCGACGATGGCCGTGTTGACGTCCTCGCCCATGGCGCGATGCACGAACGCCTCGGCGATCGGCAGCTCGTCCGTCATCCACGGGTCGCGCAGCACGCGGTCGAGGTCCACGAGGATCATGTCGGCCTTCATGCCGGGCTTCAGCGCGCCGATCTGGCCGCCGAAGCCGACGGCGCGCGCGCCGTTCAGCGTGCCCATGCGCAGGACGTCGTAGGCGTCGAGGGCGGGCGTCCTCAGATCGAAGTCCGGGACGCGGTGGAGCTTGTGCAGCATGCGCAGCTCCATGATCGCGTCCTCGTCGTCGTTGATCGTCTTGTCGTCGAGCCCCATGGCCACGTTGACGCCGCGGCGGTGCATCAGGAAGATCGGCGCCAGGCCGTTGCGCATCCCGAGATTGCACGACGGGTGGCTGGTGATGGAGGCGCGCCGGGTGGCGAGACGATCGATGTCCTCCTCGGTCACCCAGATGGCATGGCCGAGGGTGAGGTTCTCGTCGACGAGGCCGAGGTCGTCGAGCCACGCGATGGCGCTCTTGCCGTACTTCCGGAACGAGAACGCCTTCTGGATCGGCGTCTGCACGCAGTGCATGTGGATCGGCACCTTGCCCAGCTGGTCGGCGGTGGTCTTGGCGCGCAGCAGGAAGCGCTCGGTGCACGCCTGCGCCCACGAGGGTGAGAGCAGCACCCGCGTGTCGTCCGAGGCGAAGCGGCCGTGCAGGTGATCGAACAGCGCGAAGTATTCGTCTTCCACGCGCTCGCTGTCGAGGTGCACGAGCGGCTCGGCGAACGCCTTCAGCTCGGCGGGCAGGGTGGCGAGGAATGCCTTGCTGTCGAGCACGAGCTTGTCGACGTTGCGCACCCCGGGCGCGAAGGCCAGCCGGATCCCCGCATCGAGATACGTGCGGATGGCCGTCTCGCAGCGGCCGCGCGCCTGCGGGCCGTCGGTGTCGAAGCCCATGTGGTGGATCGTCGTGCAGCCGCTGCGCAGGTGGCGCCACGCGCCGAGCGCCGCGGTCAGCTCCGGCTCGAAGACCGGCATGAACGTCCAGTCGATCAGGTTGTTCTCGAGATAGTCGTTCAGCACGCCCTTCTGGATCGGGCTCAGCGCGCGGCCGTGGCTGTGCGCGTCGACGAGGCCCGGCATCAGCAGCTGCTTGCCGTCGCCGACGGCGCGGGCGCGCGGATGCTTGCGGCGCAGCGTGCGCCAGTCGCCGACGGCGGCGATGCGCGCGCCCGAGACCAGGACCGCGGCGTCGGTGAGGACGCCGGCGCCGCGCTCGCCGGCGTCCGTGATGACGTACTGGCCGCGGACCAGCAGCTCCACGCCGCTACTCCAGCGCGGCGAGCTTCTCGATGATCGTCAGGGCCACGCTGGTGTCCTGGTCGGCGAGGCCCGCCGCCATCGCCGCCTGCTGGTAGCGCTGCGCGACGTTGGAGAAGCTGACCGGCACGTGCAGCTCCTTGGCGATGGTGTTGAACGTCTCGAGGTCCTTGTTCATGAGGAACACCTTGAAGCCCGGCGCGAAGTTGCGCGGCACGATGGCGGTGGGGATGCGCTCGAGCGCCTTGCTGCCGCCGCTCGACGCCTTGACCACCTCGTAGATCGTCATCGGATCGAGGCCCGCCTTGCGGCCGAGCACGAGCCCTTCCATCATGGCCAGCGAGTTCACGCACGCCATCATGTTGTTGATCGCCTTCACGGTGTTGCCGGCGCCCACGGGACCGACGCTGAAGATGTTCGGGCCGATCGCGCGCAGCACGGGGCGCGCGCGCTCCAGCACCTGCGCGTCGCCGCCGACCATCACCGCCAGCGTGGCCGCCTTCGCGCCGGACACGCCGCCGCTCACCGGCGCCTCCAGGAAGTGCACGCCGCGCTGGGTGGCGCGCGGCTCGATCTTGCGCGGGGTCGAGGGCAGCACGCTGCTGAGGTCGATGAGGATCGTCCCCGGCTTCGCGCGCTCGACGAGGCCGCCGGCGTCGAGATAGAGCGCCTCCACGTCCGGCGAGGCCGGCAGGCACGTCATCACGATCTCCGCCCGCTCCAGCACCTCCTGCGGCGAGCCGGCCTTCTGCGCGCCGGCCGCGATCAGGTTGCTCATGGCGTTGGGGTTCTTGTCGAACACGGTCAGGGGGAAGGACTTCAGCACGTTGCCCGCCATCGGATTACCCATGTTGCCGACGCCGATGAACCCTACGGATGTGGCCATGTGTGGGTCTCCTCGGCCGGGATCATACCCCAGAGGCGTCGACGTCTTCTGCCTGCCGGGCGGGCACGTTGACAGGCTCCACGCGGCTGGTGGAGGATTGGCCGCCGTGTGGCTGAGCAGCGTGCCGGAGATGATGGAGTGGGGCCTGCACGGAGCCTCGCGCTCGCGGCGCGACGTGCTCCGCTGGCGCCTGGCCTCGCTCGTGATCTTCCTGGCGCTGTGGAGCGTCGCCGGCGGCCTCGTCGAGGCGACGCGGCCGTTCAACCCGCTGTTCCTGCCGGCGCCATGGGTGGTGATCGGCGCGCTCCT
>QHSB01000546.1 GCA_003220335.1 Candidatus Rokuibacteriota bacterium | reverse complement strand
GGGGACAAGTACGGGAAGTTCGAGGGCGGCTGGACGACGGAGTTCGGGACGCTGAACCAGTACGTCCACCTCTGGAGCTATCCCGACCTGAACGAGCGCGAGCGGCTGCGCGGTGAGCTCGCCAAGAACGAGGAGTGGACGAGGGGCTACGTGCCGCAGATCCGCCCGCTGCTGCTCGCGCAGGAGAACAAGATCCTCTCGGCGGTGACCCCGTTCAAGCCGCCGGCGGATAGCGGCAACATCTACGAGCTGCGCTGGTACCGCGCGCAGGTCGGCCGGCTCGGCGAGTGGCTGGGTCTCGCCAAGGGCGTGCTGCCGAGCCGCGAGAAGTACTCGCGCAACGTGTGCTACTGGCAGACCGAGGCCGGCCAGCTCAACGAGGCCGTGCACCTCTGGGTCTACAAGGATCTGAACGAGCGGGCCGCCGCGCGCGCGAAGGCGCTCGGCGACCCCGACTGGCAGGCGTTCCTCGGGAAGGCGCTCCCGCTGCTGATGACCATGCAGGCGGTGGTGCTCGTCCCGACGTCCGTGTCGCCGATGAAATGAGCAGGCGGAATTTTCTCGCCCGACCGTCGAGCGGAGGCCTCCGTAGGCGCTCCGACGGCAAATAAGAGAGCCGTGCCCGAGACTCTCGAGATCGGGTACGGGGGCAGCGAGCGCCTCACGATGAACATGGGGCCGCAGCACCCGTCCGCCCACGGCGTGTTCCGCGCCATCCTCACCCTCGAGGGCGAGACGGTGGTCGGCGTGGACGCGGTGATCGGCTACCTGCACCGCTGCCACGAGAAGCTCGGCGAGACGCTGACGTACGTGCAGTACCCCTCCATCGCCTCGAAGACCGACTACGTGGCGGCCATGACGGCGGAGCTGGCGTACGTCTCCGCCGTCGAGCTCGTCGGCAAGATCGAGGTGCCGAGGCGCGCGCAGTGGCTGCGCGTGCTCGCCGCCGAGCTGCAGCGCGTGGCCTCGCACTGCCTCTGGCTCGGCACCTGGTGCATGGACATGGGCGGCGCCCTGGGCGGCGGCGCCACCGTCTTCCTTTACGCGATCCGCGAGCGCGAGGACGTCCTCGATCTCTTCGAGGCGCTCACCGGCGCGCGGCTGCTCTACGGCTTTCACCAGCCCGGCGGCACCCGCTACGACCTGCCGGCGGGCTGGACGGACCAGTGCCGCACGACGCTCGACCGCGTCGAGCAGCGAATCGGTGAGTACGAGGCGATGCTCGAGGACAACCCCTTCTTCCTCGTCCGCACGCAGGGCGTCGGGGTCATCTCGCGCGAGCTGGCGCAGGAGATCGGCGTCTCCGGCCCGCTGATGCGTGGCTCCGGCATCGACCACGACTTGCGCAAGGCGGCGCCCTACTCCTCGTACGAGCATTTCCAGTTCCGCGTGCCCGTGGAGACGGCGGGCGACTGCTTCGCGCGCTACCGGGTGCGGATGGTGGAGTTCCGGGAGTCGATCCGGATCGCGCGGCAGGTGCTCGACGGGCTGCCCGAGGGGCCGATCTCCTCGAGGCCCGGCGTGAAGTCGGTCGGCCAGGTGCGCGTGCCCAAGGGCGAGGGCTACGCGCGCGTGGAGGGGGCGCGCGGCGAGGTGGGCTGCTACCTCGTGGCCGACGGCGGCCCCAAGCCCTATCGCCTCAAGTGGCGCGGCGCCTCGTTCTCCAACCTCTCCGTGCTGCCGCACATCCTGCCCGGCGTGAAGGTGGCCGACGTCGTGGCCATCATGGGCTCGGTCGATCCGGTGTTCGGGGAGGTCGACCGATGACACCGCTGGCCCATGACGCGCTCGTCGGCTTCATCGTCCTCAACGTCGTCATCGGCATGGTGACGTACGTGACGCTGCTCGAGCGCAAGTTCGCCGCGCGGATGCAGTCGCGCATCGGGCCCTACTACGTCGGCCCGCACGGGCTGCTGCAGCCCATCGCCGACGCCATCAAGCTGTTCATCAAGGAAGACGTGGTGCCGCGGGCGGCCGACCGCTGGGTCTACAACCTGGCCCCGATCGTGTTCCTGCTGCCGTGCGTGCTGATCTTCGCCACGCTGCCGTTCGCGCCGGGGCTCGGCGTGGCCGATCTCAACATCGGCGTGCTCTTTTTCCTCGCCGTGTCCTCGCTCGAGATCGTCGGACTCTTCATGGGCGGGTGGGGGAGCAACAACAAGTACGCGCTGCTCTCCGCGATGCGCGCGGTGAATCAGATCATTTCCTACGACCTTCCGTTCGTCTTCGCCGCCTTCGTGCCCGTCGTGCTCGCGGGCTCGCTGCAGATGTCGGTGATCGTGACCGCCCAGCAGGGCGCGTGGCTCGGGATCGTGCCGAAGTGGTTCGTCTTCTACCCCGTGATCGGACAGCTGGCCTTCGTGGCGTTCCTGATCGCCACGCTGGCGGCCGAGAACCGCGTGCCCTTCGACATCCTCGAGGCCGAGTCCGAGCTGGTGGCGGGCTTCCGTGTCGAGTACAGCGGCATGAAGTTCGCGCTCATCCAGCTCGGCGAGTACGCGCACATGATCGGCACCTCGTTCCTGGCCGCCCTCCTCTTCCTCGGCGGCTGGCTCGGGCCCGGTTCCGACCACGTGCTGGTGGGCGCGCTGTGGTTTCTGCTCAAGGCCATGTTCATCTTCCTGGTCGTAACGTGGGTGCGCTGGAGCTTCGTACGGATCCGCGCGGACCAGATCCTCGCGATCTCCTGGAAGCTGCTGATGCCCGCGTCCATCGTCCTGTTGCTGGCGGCCGCGTTCTGGGTCGCCGCGCGGGGTGGCCATGGCGTCTGAGCAGGCGTCCTTCCTCGGCGAGACGGGTCAGCTCGTGCGCGCCGTGGGCCGCGCCATGGGCGTGACGTTCAAAAACCTCCTGAGGCGGCCGATCACCGTGCGCTACCCGACGGTGAAGCGCGTCTATCCCGACCGGTTCCGTGGCATCCTCGCGCTCACCTACGATCCCCAGACGGGCGAGGAGAACTGCATCGGCTGCCGGCTCTGCGAGTACATCTGCCCGCCGCAGGTCATCAAAGTCGAGATGCTCAAGGCGGAGAAGCGGAACTTCGCCAAGACCTTCACGCTCGAGCTCTACGCGTGCGAGTTCTGCGAGCTCTGCGTGCAGGTGTGTCCCACCGACGCCATCATCATGATGAAGTCGTTCGACCTCGCGACGGCCGATCGTCGCGAGCTGCTGCTCGACAAGGACCGGCTCCACGCGCTGGGCCTGCAGTTCGATCCGTCCTGGGCCACCGGCAACCGCCTTCGCGACATGCAGGCCCCGCCCAAGCCGGCGAAGGCCGCCCCGCGCCGGCGGCCGAGGCCACGGTCCCGGCGCAGAGTTCGCCCGACCGTCGAGCGCCGGAGCCCGGCGCAGGCGTCGCCGCCGCGCAATCTACGCCCGACCGTCGAGCGCCGGAGGCCTCCGCAGGCGCTCCGACGGCAAATACAGAATGACGGAGATCGTGGGGTTTTGGGTGGCGGCCGTGGTGCTGGTCGCCGCGAGCCTCGCGGTCGTGCTCACCCCGAACCTCTTCCACGCGGTGCTCTGGCTGGCCGTCGCCCTGGTGGCCACCGGCGGCGTCTTCCTGCTGCTCGACTCGCCGTTCCTCTTCGCCGTCCAGCTGCTGCTGTACGCGGGGGGTGTCGTCACCATCGCCGTCTTCGCGATCATGCTCACCGAGCGCCTGGTGGGCGAGTCCATCCGACAGACCAGCCGGTTCATCTTCAACGGCGCCGTGCTGGCGGTCGCCGTCTTCGTCGGCCTCCTCGGCTTTCTGCTGCAGGCGGGCGCCGTCGCGCGGCCGGCCGCCACCGGCGATCAGCTCCGCGACCTGGGCCGGGCACTGGTCGGGCCCTTTGCGGCACCGCTCCAGCTCCTCGGCGTGCTGCTGGTGATCGCGCTCCTCGGCGCGCTCTACTTCGCGCGGACGGAGGACTGACGGTGCCGCTCCACGCATACCTCATCCTGGCCGCGCTGGTGTTCGCCATCGGGCTCTTCGGCGTGCTCACGCGCAAGAACGCCGTCGGCATCCTGCTCGGCATCGAGCTGATGCTCAACGCCGTGAACGTCAACCTCGTCGCCTTCTCGCGCTTTCGTGACGACCTGGCCGGGCTGATCTTCACGCTGTTCACCATCGCCATCACGGTGGCCGAAGTCGCGGTCGGCCTCGCCATCGTCATCGTGATCTTCCGCGTGCGCCGCACCATCGAGGCCGACCACCTCGATCTGCTGCGGGGCTGAGCGTGCGCCTCGGCTCGCCCGAGCTCGCCCTCCTGGTGCTCGCCCTGCCGTTCGCGAGCTTCCTGGCCATCGGGCTGATCCGCCCGCTGCGCCGCAGCGGCCGGCCCGCGGCCGCCATCTCCATCGTCGCCATGGCCGGCGCGCTGCTGGGCGCCGCCGCGATGTCGTGGCAGGGCATCCCGGTGGCGCGCGCGCTGAACCCCTCCGTGCTGTGGTCGTGGCTCCCGGCGGACGGCGGTCCCATGGCCTCGGTCGGCGTCTGGGTCGACGGCATGGCCATGCAGATGTGCGTGCTCGTCACGCTGATCTCGCTCCTCGTGCAGGTGTACTCGTGGTCCTATCTCGCCGACGAGCCGCCGCCGTCGCTCGGCCGCTACTACGCCTACCAGTCGCTGTTCGCCTTCTCGATGCTCGGCCTCGTGCTGTCGCCCGGCTTTCTGCAGATGTTCGTCTTCTGGGAGCTGGTCGGCCTCTGCTCGTACCTCCTGATCGGCTACTGGTACGAGCGGCCGGAGGCGGCGCGCGCGGCGGTGAAGGCGTTCTGGATCACCAAGCTGGGCGATCTCGGCTTCGTCGCCGGCATCGTGATGCTCTGGTCGGCGACCGGGACGTTCGACTTCTGGCCGCTGTTTCAGGCGGCGGAGAGCGGCGGCCTGCACGTGGACGGGCTCACCACGATCATGTTCCTCATCTATCTGGGCGCCGTCGGCAAGTCGGCGCAGTTCCCGCTGCACATCTGGCTGCCCGACGCGATGGAGTACCCGTTGTTCGCGCTCGTCCCCTCGCTGCTCGTGCTGATCGCGTGGGTGGGCGCATTCACCGCGCTGCTGGCGGCGACCATGGCGTGCGTCGAGCGCGACATCAAGCGCGTGCTCGCGTACTCCACCATCTCGCAGCTCGGCTACATGATGGCGGCCAACGGCGCCGGCGCGCCGGAGGCGGCCTTCCAGCACCTCACCACGCACGGCGTGTTCAAGGCGCTGCTGTTCCTCGGCGCGGGCATCGTCATCCATCACTTCCACACCAACGACGTCTTCCGGATGGGCGGGCTCTTCGTCCAGCGGCCGTGGGTGGGGATCTCGTTCCTGGTTGGGACACTCGCGCTGGCCGGCGTGCTGCCGCCCGGGTTCTTCTCCAAGGAGGCGATCCTGGGCGGCGTCCTCCACGGCCACCTGACGGGACCGTTCGTCCTGCTGATCGTCACGTCGTTCCTCACGGCGTTCTACATGTTCCGCGCGGTGTTCCTCGCCTTCTTCGGCCACGCGCACGTCCACCATGAGCATCCCGAGCCGCCGCTGGCCATGGACGCCGTCTGCCGCGCGCTCGCCGCGCTCACCCTGGCCCAGGGCATCTGGGCCGTGGTCGCCGGCCACCACGCCGAGGGTCCCGCGTGGCTGCCGTGGGCCTCGCTGGCGCTCGCGTTCGGCGGCATCGCGCTGGCGTGGGCGACCTATCAGGCGGGCGTGCTGGATCCCGCCCGGCTCTCCGCCGCGTTCGCGCCGATCGACTTTCTCGCGCGCCGCCGCTATTTCCTCGACGCGATCTTCGCCGGCGCCTACCGCTTCGCGCTGCTGAGCTTCTCGCGCGTCGTGGGCTGGGTCGACCGCTACGTCGTGGACGGCGTGCTCAACGCGCTGAGCGCGGGCGCGCTACGCGCCGGCGACGCGCTGCGGAGGCTCCAGACCGGCCAGCCTCAAGACTACGTGTACGGCGTCGCGCTCGGCGTACTCCTCCTGCTCGTCTGGGCGCAGGTGCGATAGCCATGCGCTTTCCGATCCTGTCGGTGATCACGTGGGCGCCGTTCGTGGGCGCGCTGCTGATCATGTTCACGGCGCGCCGCAGCCCCCTCGCGGTGCGGCTGATCGCCGCCGTCACCACCGGGATCTCGACCGTCCTCTCGCTCTGGCTCTACGCGGCGTACGACCGCGAGTCGGCGCTCACCGGCGGGCCCGGCTTCCAGTTCTACGAGAAGGTGCCGCTGGTGCCGCCGCTCGGGATCAACTACGAGCTCGGCGTGGACGGGATCAGCCTCTTGATGGTCCTGCTCACGTCGATCATCATCTTCGCGGGTGTCTTCGCGTCGTGGACGGTGAGCACGCGCAGCCAGGAGTTCTACGCGCTGCTCCTCGCCCTCGTCACCGGCGTCTACGGCGTGTTCGTGTCGCTGGACCTCTTCGTGTTCTTCCTGTTCTACGAGCTGGCCGTGCTGCCGATGTACCTGCTCATCGGGATCTGGGGGTCCAGCGGAGAGGTGCGGCCGCGCGGAATCTTCGCGTGGGCGTATCGCGAGACCGGCGTCGGCACCAAGGAATACGCGGCGATGAAGCTGACCCTGTATCTCTTGTTCGGGTCGGCGTTCATCCTCGTCGGCATCTTCGCGCTCTACGTGGCGGCCGGCACCGCGTCCTTCTCGTTTCTCGAGCTCGAGGCGGCCACCTTCGATCCCGTGCTGCAGCGCTGGGTCTTCCTGGCCTTCTACGTCGGCTTCGGCATCCTGGCCGGCATCTGGCCGCTGCACACGTGGTCGCCCGACGGCCACGCCTCGGCGCCGACGGCGGTGTCGATGCTCCACGCCGGCGTCCTCATGAAGCTCGGCGCCTACGGCGTCGTGCGCGTGGGGATGGGCCTGCTCCCCGACGGCGCCGCCGACCTCGCCTGGCTCGTCGGCGGCATCGCCTGCATCAACGTCGTGTATGGCGCGCTCTCGGCGATGGCCCAGGTCGACCTGAAATACGTCATCGCGTACTCGTCGGTCTCGCACATGGGGCTCGTGATGCTGGGGGCGGCCACCCTGACCGAGGCGGGCCTCAACGGCTCCGTGTTCCAGATGTTCGCCCACGGCGTGATGACGGGCCTCTTCTTCGCCCTCGTCGGCCTCGTGTACGAGAAGGCGCACTCGCGCGAGATCTTCAAGATGGGCGGCTTCGGACGCGTGATGCCGGGCATCGCGACCGCGTTCACCATCGGTGGCCTCTCCTCGCTGGGCCTGCCGGGCACCTCCGGCTTCGTCGCCGAGATCCTGACGTTCATGGGCGCGTGGCGCTCGGACGTTCGCTGGTGGCTGCTGCCCGCGGTCGCCGGCACGTTCCTGACCGCCGTCTACGTCCTGCGCGTAGCCAAGCAGATCTTCTGGGGCCCGCCCTCGCCGCACTTCCACCACCTCGAAGACGCCCGCGGACCGGAGTGGGTCGCCCTCGTGATTCTCGTCGGCGTCCTGGTGCTGTTCGGGTTCGCGCCGGGCATCGCGCTGGTGTCGGTCGACACGGCGACGGTGCCGCTCCTGTCCAGGATCCTGCAGCCGTGACCGCCGCGCCGTACGTGCTCGAGCTCGGCGTGGGTGCGCTCATGCTCTCCGTCTTCGCGGTCGGTGTGCTCGGGCGCCGTCCCGTCGGGGCGCTGGCCACGGCCGGCGTATTCGTCATCGGCGTGGCGGCGCTGGCGCTCGCTCCGTCGGGCGCGGCCCTGGGCGGCATGTTCGTGCAGGACGGGCTCGCCATCTTCGTCAAGCGCGTCTTCCTCGCGGCGACGTTCATCGGCTTGCTCTCGGGCCTGGGCTCGCCCGACCGCGTGCTGGCGCGACGGAGCACCGAGTACCACCTGCTGCTGCTCGCGTCGCTGCTCGGGATGCTCGTCCTCGCCTCGGCGCGGGACCTCATCGTGCTGTTCGTCGCCTTCGAGCTGATGTCGATCCCGCTCTACATCCTGACCGGCTTCGCCAAGCGCGAGCCCGAGCCCATCGAGGCCTCGCTGAAGTTCTTCCTGGTGGGCTCCGTCTCGTCGGCGGTCCTGGCCTACGGGCTGTCGTTCGTCTACGGCGCCACCGGCAGCACGTCGCTGGCCGCCATCGCGAAGGCGCCGGCTTCGCCGCTGCTCACGCTCGGCCTGGTCGCCGTGCTGGCGGGGCTCGCATTCAAGATCGCCGCCTTCCCGTTCCACATGTGGGTGCCGGACGCGTACGAGGCGGGGCCGACGCCGTTCGTCGCGTGGCTCAGCGTGGCGCCCAAGGCGGCCGGCTTCGTCACGCTCTTCCGCGTCTACTTCGAGGGCGTGGGCGATCGCGCCGCCGTGTGGGCCCCGGCGGCGGCCGGCCTCGCCACGCTGACGATGCTCGGCGGCAACCTCATGGCGCTGCCGCAGACGAACACCAAGCGCCTGCTCGCGTACTCCGGGATCGCGCAGATCGGCTACATGCTGGTGGGGCTCGCCGCGGCATCCGCCTCCGGCACCGCGATGATCCTCTTCTACCTGGTCGCGTACGTGTTCGGCAACATGGGCGCCTTCCTCGTGGTGGAAGCCGTGGCGCGCTCCGAGGGCTCCGAGGCGACGTCGGCGTTTCGCGGCCTGGCCCAGCGCTCGCCGCTGCTCGCCCTCGCCATGCTGCTCTTCCTGCTCTCGCTCGGGGGCATTCCGTTCGTCGCCGGGTTCTGGGCGAAGCTCTACGTCTTCTGGGCTGCGGCCGAGCGCGGCCTCTACTGGCTCGTGCTCGTCGGCGCGATCCTCACCGTCGTCGCGCTCTTCTACTACCTGCTCGTCGCGCGCAGCATGTACATCGAGGCGCCGACGCGGACCGGACGCGTGCCGGTGACGCCGGCGCTCGCGCTGTCGCTCCTGCTGTGCGTGCTCGGCGTCGTCATTCTCGGCCTCTACCCGAAGGCCGTGGTCATGGCCGCGCTCCGCGTGACTAGTCCGCTGTTTTAATTGAAATAAGGGGCCTCGAAGGGCCACCTTAACCCCCTGGGCGGCTCGGAAGCGTCCCGGCGGAGCCGTGACCTTCTTGTAAGGGGGCCTCGAAGGGCCCCCTTAACCCCCTCTGGGCGGCTCGGGGCGTCCCGGCGGAGCCGTGACCTTCTTGGAAGGGGGCCTCGAAGGGCCCCCTTAACCCCCTGGGCGGCTCGGAGCGTCCCGGCGGAGCCGTGACGCTCCTCGGTGCTGGTTTTCCAAGGGGGCCTCGAAGGGCCCTTAACCCCCGGGGCGGCTCGGAGCGTCCCGGCGCAGCCGTGACGCTCCTCTGCTCTTCCAAGGGGGCCTCGAAGGGCCCCCTTAACCCCCGGGCGGCTCGGAGCGTCCCGGCGGAGCCGTGACGCTCCTCGGTGCTTGGCGTTCTCGATTTCGGGGCTCTTGGTCTCAGGGAATCGATCTCTGGCTTGACGCGGTGCTTCACGGGGGGTAGCCTTCTGTACCGACCGGTTGGTACAGATGACGACGACCAAGACTCCGACGCTGACGCCCAGCCCCACGGCCAAGACCCGCGACGGCAAGACGACGCGCGACGCGATCCTGGGAGCGGCGCAGCGGCTCATGCACGTGCACGGCTATCACGCGACGTCGCTCGACGACGTGCTGCGCGAGAGCGGTGTGGGTAAGGGCAACTTCTACTATCACTTCCGCAGCAAGGAAGAGCTCGGCTACGCGATCCTCGACCAGATCGTCGCCGGCTTCGTGGAGCGCACGCTGGAGCCGTGCTTCGCGGACCCCGACGGCGCGCCGCTCGGCCAGATCCGGTGCTTCCTCGACCGGCTGGAGCAGGCGCAGCGCGACCGCAAGTGCGTGGGCGGGTGCGTGATGGGCAATCTGGCCTCCGAGCTCTCGGATGTGCACGAGGGATTTCGCGCGCGGCTGGCTACGGTGTTTATGGCGTGGCAGGCGCGGTTCGCGGCGGCGCTCACGGCGGCCAAGGGGCGCGGCGAGATCGCTGCGGCCTGCGATCCCGCCGCGACCGCACGCTTCCTGGTGGCGTCGCTCGAGGGCGCGATCCTCCTGACCAAGGTGATCAAGGACATCGGGGTGATGGAGCAATGCGTGGCAGAACTGAAGCGCTATCTCGCGGCATACGAGACGCGGTCATGACGGTGTCGCCGGGCCCGCGCACCGACGTCGACGCCGACCTTGTCGAGGCGCTCCGCCGGGAGGACCCGGAGGCCGCCGAGCAGCTCGTCGACCGCTTCGGCGACCGGGTGTACCGGCTCGCGCAGCGGATCACCGGCGTGAAGGAAGACGCGGAGGAGGCGGCGCAGGACGCGCTATGGACGGCCGCGCGCAAGATCGGCACGTTCAAGGGTGAATCGGCGTTCGGCAGCTGGATCTACCGCATCGCCGCCAACGCCGCCTACCAGAAGCTGCGCACGCGGCGTGGCAAGGCGCGCGAGGTGGCGCTCGACGACGTGCTGCCCACGCTCGACGGCGACGGCCGTCACTTCGAGCCGATGGCCGACTGGTCCGAGCGCGTGGACGAGCGCGCACTCACCGGCGAGCTGCGCGAGGTGCTCGAGCGCGCCATCGGCGGCCTGCCGCCCGACTATCGGACGGCGCTCGTGATGCACGACGTCGAGGGGCTGTCCAACCCCGACATCGCCGAGACGCTCGGCATCAGCCTGCCCGCGGTGAAATCGCGCGTGCACCGCTCGCGGCTGTGGGTGCGCAAGCAGCTGTCCGAGTATCTCGGCGCCGACCGGCGAGGTTGACGCGCGCCCGGCCGCTATGGTTCCATAAGCGACTGTTACTCCACGACCGGG
>QHSB01000545.1 GCA_003220335.1 Candidatus Rokuibacteriota bacterium | reverse complement strand
GAAGCCGCCGATCATCACGGTCGCGCCATCGGGGACCAGCGCCGCCGCCTGCTCCAGCGCAATAGTCTTCACGGCTCGACGACCTCCCGATGCGCCCTCATTGTGCGAGCCACCCACCGTCGACGGGCAGCGCGGCGCCGCGGATCTGCGCGGCCACCTCGGAGCACAGAAATGCGACGGCACCGCCGATCTGATGCGGGGTCGCGAACTCGCCGGACGGCTGCTTGTCCGCGAGCAGCGTCCGCCTGGCCTGCTCGAGGGGCACGCGCTCCCGCGCGGCGAGGTCCTCCACCTGCTGTTCCACCAGCGGCGTGAGGACCCACCCCGGACAGATGGCGTTGCACGTCACTCTGGTCGCGGCGGTCTCCAGTGCGACGACCTTGGTGAGCCCCAGCACGCCGTGCTTCGCCGCGACGTACGCGCCTTTGTGAACTGAGCCGACGAGGCCGTGCGTCGAGGCGATGTTGACGATCCGTCCCCAGTTCCGCCTGCGCATCCCGGGCAGTGCCGCCCGGATGCCGTGGAAGACCGCCGACAGATTGATCGCGAGGATGGCGTCCCAGCGGTCGACGGGAAAGTCCTCCACGGGCGCCGTGAACTGGATGCCCGCGTTGTTCACCAGGATGTCCACGGCCCCGAGCTCACGCTCGGTCTGAGCGAGCATCGCCGCGATCTCGTCGGGTTTCGACATGTCGGCCGCGCTGTGGGAAACGGCCACGCCGTGGAGCGCGGCGATCTCCTTCTTCACGGCGGCGATCGCCTCCCGGGAGCCGAAACCGTTGAGCATCACCGCCGCCCCGTGTCCCGCGAGCGCCTCCGCGATTCCCAGACCGATCCCACTCGTCGATCCCGTCACGACAGCCACGCGTCCCTTCAGCATCATGTCGCGGGGCTCATGCGTCCCGTAAGGGCTCGCCGTCGATGTCGACGAAGACCAGGTGCGGGCGCTCGTCGCTGACGATCCACACGGCCGAAGCGACCGCGCCGGTCTGCCGATTGAGCCCCTGCCACACACCGCCACGCGAGTGGCAGTGCGGATCGCGGGTCTCGGTGTACTTGCACTCCTCGAACCCGTCGCGCGCGAGCGCGCTCACGACCTCCTCGGCCTCCGCGATCCAGCCCTGGGCCGGGCTCATCCAGCGCATCCGGCCAGTCTCACGCAGCTGGTTCAGGCACTCCGTCGTGTGCATGGGACCTCCTTCCCTCATGAGTGCGCCAGGCCTCGAGCGTGTGCTCGGCGATCATCCCCTCCTCGTCAGTCGGGATGACCCAGACCGACACGGCCGAGCGCGGGATCGAGATGCATGGCCCTCCGGCGCGATTGGCAGCCTCGTCCATTTCCAGCCCTAGCCAGCGCGAGCGCGCGCAGACACGCGCGCGGATCTCCGGTGAGTTCTCGCCGATGCCCGCCGTGAACACCAGCGCGTCGATGCCGTTCATCGCCGCCGCCAGCGAGCCGATCTCGCGCGCCACCCGGTAGACGAAGTAGTCCAGCGCGAGGCGGGCGTGCGCATCGCCGCTGGCGAGCAGATCGCGGACGTCGTTGGTGATGCCCGAGAGACCGCGCAGCCCGGCGCGGTGGTAGAGGAGGTGCTCGACGTCCGTGGCGCTGTAGCCCTTCTCGGTCAGCAGATACAGCACCACACCGGGATCGAGCTGGCCGCACCGGGTGCCCATGGGCAGCCCGTCGAGCGCGGTGAAGCCCATCGTGCTGTCGACGCTCCGGCCCGCCTTGATCGCGCACATGCTGGAGCCGCTGCCAAGGTGGCACACGACCACGGCGCCGCGGGCGATCTCCGGCGCGACCGAGGGCAGACGCCGCGCGATGTACTCGTACGACAGCCCGTGGAAACCGTACCGCCGGACCCCCTCCTTATATAGGTCGTCAGGGAGGGCATACCGATCAGCCACCTCGGGGTGCCCGCGGTGAAAGGCGGTGTCGAAGCAGGCCACCTGAACGACCCCCGGATATCGCTCGGCCAGCGACCGCATCGGCCGCAGGTGGTGCGGCTGGTGGAGTGGGGCGAGCGGAACGAAGCGCTCGAGCGCGGCCAGCACGGTGGCGTCCACGATCACCGGCGCCGAGTAGCGGGGACCCCCGTGCGCCACCCGGTGACCCACGGCGACCAGGTTGCTCCCGGCATACTTCTCCCGCAGCCAGGCGCCCACGCGGCCCATGGCGGCAGCGACGTCCGCAATTTCAGTAGGGCCGAACGTCTGATCCGCCAGGGTCGCGCCGCCGTCGTCGCGGGCGCGGAGCCGCGGGTGCGTGCCGATGCCGTCGACCTGGCCCCGGGAAACCAGTGCCGGCGTGGGAGCCTCGGCGATGGAGTACACGCAGAACTTCAGACTCGACGAGCCGGCGTTGACGACGAGCAGCAGGTCCATGACGCGACTCAGGCCGCGACCGCGGCGCGCAGCCGCCGCGCGTGCGCATAGAGCGCCGCCACCGCGCACGACGCCAGCCGCGTACGCTCGCTGTCGGCGCGGCTGGTCAGGATGATCGGCACGCGCGCACCGAGCACGATGCCGGCGGCGTCGGCTCGCGACAAGAAATTGAGGTTCTTGACCAGGATGTTGCCCGCCTCGAGGTCCGGCACCACGAGCACGTCGGGATCGCCGGCGACCGGCGAGACGATTTTCTTCGTGCGCGCCGCTTCCGCGCTGATGGCGTTGTCGAACGCGAGGGGACCGTCCAGAAGGCCGCCTTCGATCTGGCCACGGTCGGCCATCTTGCACAGCGCCGCCGCGTCGATGGTGGACGGGATCTTGCTCGTCACCGTCTCGACGGCGGACAGGATGGCGACCTTGGGCCGCTCGACGCCGAGGGCGCGCATGAACTCGATCACGTTCTGGATGATGTCGCGCTTGTCATCGAGCGTCGGGAAGATGTTGACCGCCGCGTCGGTGATCGTGAGGACCTTGTGATAGGTCGGCACGTCCATGACGAAGGCGTGGCTCACGCGCCGGCTCGTGCGCAGGCCGGTGTCCTTCCTCACGACCTCGCTCATCAGCTCGTCGGTGTGGAGGCTGCCTTTCATCAACACCTCGGCCCGGCCCTGGCGCACGAGCTCCACCGCGCGCGCCGCGCTTGCCTGGCTGTGGGCGGCGTCCTCGATCGGAAAGGCATCGATGTCGAGTCTGAGATCCTTCGCGACCCGGCGGATCCGGTCGGCGGGACCGACGAGGATGGGCTGGACGACGCCCGCGCGCGCGGCGCTGATCACGGCTCCCAGCGAGGCGTCATCGCATGGATGCGCGACGGCTGCCGTGATCGGGGGAATGTCCTTGCAGCGGGCGAGGACTCGCTCGTACTTGCCCGTGCCACGTGACTCGCTCATGCGTTTCCTCCGCGCGATCCCGTTCTTGCCGAAATCGGCTCCATGAGGATGGACTCGACGCGGGCCAGGCGGTCCTTGCGCGCCGGACTCAGCTCCCCTTTGGCGGACAACACTCTGCGCACCGCGTCCATCGCCGCATCCCGCTCCGGCTGCGTGGGCAGGAGCTTCGGCAGAGACGCCAGCGCCTCCGCCTCGTCGAGGAGCAGCATGAAAAACTGGTTCTTGAACAGCTCGCGGCGCTCCGCCGCCGGCAGCCGCTCGCCGAGCAGCTCGCCGTACTCGTCACGAACGCGCTCGAGCATCTTGAAGCCGCGTGTGTCCACCATCGCCTCGTCGCTGCCGGCGTAGAAGAGGATCCGCACGGCGGCCTCGCGAATCCCCCCCTGGGCGAATCGTGATCGCAGCGCCGTGATCTTCTGGCCGACCAGCGTTTCGTAAGCGTCGTCGCGGGCGGCGCGGGATTCCCGCCGCGGCGCCAGCCCTTCGGCGAGGCCGACCATGGCCTGGAGCCACGGCGAGGTGTAGATGGCATTGAAGGTCAGCTCGACCATCTGGTCGCGCGCGTCTCGATAGCCGTCGAGCGCGCGCTCGATGTTCTCGGACATCTGACGCTCGAGCGCGACGAACGGATTGTCGGCCGCCACCGGCCGACGCTGAGCGCGGACCTGCTCGGCCAGGCGCTCGACAGAGCGCATCCAGGGGTTCCGATCCGACCAGAGGTAGTGTTGCATCCGGCTGGGATGCAGGCGCCGCCCTGCCGCTGCCGACGCCTCGCTGATCCACGGCTTGATCAGCGGACTCACGAACGTGCGATACAGCCCCTCGTTGATCTCTGACACGCGTGCGACCACCGAGAACGGTCGCTCGTCCTCACGCGTGTCCTCGAGAGCGCGGATGTCGTCCAGGGTGCGTCGCGCGAAGCGCACCAGGTAGCGACCGGGAATCAGCTCGCTCCCGGGCGCATCGGGATTTTTGTCCTCGATGAGCATCTCCCAGAGGCCCGGCGGGAGCAGCTCGATCAGGTCCAGCCCCGTCACGATCTCCGCGTGCTCGCGCTGCGCGACCTTGCCCGAGACGAAGATGCCGAGGTGGCCGATGTCGTGATGCAGGAGATAGACGATCGTCTGCTCGCGCGCGACGATCTCGCGATCCGTGGCGTAGCAGTCGAGAATCCAGTTCAGGGCCTGCTGCGGCGGCGTGATGTTATCGCCCCACGAGGCGAACACGACGACCGGCGACTTGATGTTGCGCAGGTCGATGCGCTTGCCCGTGGACGTCACGATCCCTCCGCCCGCCAGCTTGTTGCCGACGAAGAGGTTGTCCACGATGAATCGCATCTCCTCTTCGTTCATGAGGAAGAATCCGCCCCACCAGCGCTCGAACTCGAGATAGCGCGGACCCTCGGTGTCGATCTTCGAGTACAGGTTGTACTGCTTGGTCCACAGCGTGTTGGATGGGTTCAGGCTCTCGAAGTTGGCGACGACGTGGGCGCCGTCGAAAATTCCATTGCCGAGGTCGCCGGCAAATGAGGCCAGCCACGAGCCCCCGAGCAGTCCGCCGCTGTAGCGCATGGGATTCTGCGTGCCCTTGCCCGACCAGTAGGACAGGGGCGCGCCGGCGAGCAGAATCGGGCCCATCAGCTCCGGCGCCGCCGCGCTGAGCATCATCACCGCCCAGCCCGCCTGGCAATTGCCGACGATGCAGGGGCGCCCGTCGGCCGCCGGATGCAGCTCGGCGACCTTTTTCAAGAAATGACCTTCGGCGCGTCCCACGTCTTCGAGCGTCTGACCCGGTTCGGGATCGGGGCGGAAGCCGACGAAATAGCACGGATGGCCGGCGCGCATGGCGACGCCGATCTCGCTGTCCACCTTGAAGCCGCCGATGCCGGGCCCGTGGCCCGCGCGTGGATCGAAGACGACGAACGGGCGCTTGCGCGGATCAACAGTCATTCCGTCCAGCGGCACGACGCGCACCAGGAAGTAATTCACCGGCCGCTCGAGCGTCCGCCCGTCCAGGACCATCTCGTGGTCGAAGACCAGAAGCGGTGGCTTGCCTCGCTCCTCGTGCTCGAGGAACGTGTTACCGCGTTGCCGCATGACGTCCCAGAAGAGGATCGTGCGCTGGCAGGCGTCCACCCAGTAGCTCCAGGCGGCCTGCCAGTCGGCGAGCCGCGCGTCGGGCACGGGCCACGTGATCGGGCCGACCGGCCACGTCACGCCCTCGGCGCCATTCGCACTCGGCCAGACCTTCGTCATCCAGTCTTGCCAGAGCTCGATGGGCCCGCGCACCGCATCGGCCGGCCAGCCGGTCGTGCGAGTCGCCTTCCCCGCCGGCCAGATGGTCTGCATCCAGTTCTGCCACCGCTCGGACGACGACCGGAAGAAGTCGGCGGCGGTCCAGCCAGCGGCGAAATGCTTGTCGGTGTCAGCGCTCATGGCCCGGTTCCTTTCGAGGAATATCTCGCTCGACGAAATTTCTTATCGCAGGTCCGCCGCGACCGGAAAATCAGACCTTCTGCCTAGGCCGTCTCCCGATTCGCGCGTATTGATCCAATCCGCGAGCAGCGAGTAGGCGACGGCGAGCACGGCCGGCCCCACGAAGATTCCGACGACTCCGAAGGCCAGCAAACCACCGGCGACCGAGACGAAGACCAACAGCAGCGGCAGGTCGGCGCCCTTGCGGATGAGGATCGGGCGCACGACGTTGTCGAGGCTGAGGACGAAGAGCGACCAGACGAGCAGTGCCGTGCCCCAGCCGCTCGCGCCGGACCAGTACGTCCAGAAGACGGCGAGGAACATCACCGGCCCCGCCCCGATCTGGGCGACGCAGAGTAGGAACACGAGCGCCGTGAGCATCCCGGGAAACGGCACGCCGACGACAAACAGACCGGCGGCCGCCAGGACCGCCTGCATCAGCGCGGTGACGACGATCCCCAGCGCCACGCTG
>QHSB01000544.1 GCA_003220335.1 Candidatus Rokuibacteriota bacterium | reverse complement strand
GCCCTTCTTCTGGAGGAACTCGACCTGCTCGAGCCACGACTCGCGGTCGGGCCAGGCGATGGCCACGTGGTTGAGGCCCACGCGCCGGGGCTGCATGCTCCACGAGTCGGGGGCGCCGTTCTGCGGCGGCGCCTCGGCCAGCGCCAGGTCGTGGTGCGTGACCCCGCCGTCCGCGTCCACGCCGCTGTAGAAGCGCATCTTGAAGGGCCGATCCTTCAGCTCGGCCACGTGGCGGAAGCCGATGATCTCGGTCCAGAACTTGTGCGAGACCTCGAGGTCGCGCACGTTGAGGACGAGGTGGTTGATGCCGCGGGGCGTGATGGCGCGGTCGCTCATCGGTTGTCTCCTTGGCTGGCCTTCTGGTGCCGATGGTCGCGCGGCGCGGGCAGCGCGTCAAGCGCCGCCGTAGGCCGCGCCGTCAGCGGTAGGCGATGAATCCAGCACGGGCGAAGTCTTCGTCGAATCCGGGAAGCGGTCGAGGCCGAGCTCCTCCGGCCCGAAGGGCGTTCATCGCCACCGGCGCGGGCGAGATATTCCTTGAGGGCCTCGCGGACAAGGTTGGCGAGCGACATCCGCCGCGCGCGGGCCGCCTCGACGGCCTGACGGTGAAGCTCCCGGGGCAACAGAAGCTGAGTCCTGTGCATGCATAGGACCCTACATCAGCAGGCAAAGGGCCCGTCAAAAATCACTGCGCGTCGCTATACTCGGCCACGAGGAGGCCGCTCATGCAGATGACGACCCGGCTGGAGGTGCACCCCATCGCCGGCGCCCTCGGCGCCGAGCTCTCCGGCGTCGACCTCGGCGCCGACCTCGACGACGCGACGATCAAGGAGATCCGCCAGGCCCTGCTCGATCACTGCGTGATCTTCTTCCGCGACCAGGCCTTCGACGCCGAGCAGCACAAGCGGCTGGCCCGGCGCTTCGGCGAGATCTTCGTGCACCCGAACTACGCCGGCATCCAGGCCGACCCGGAGATCGTCATGATCCGACGCGAGCCGGGCGACACGCGCGTGGTCGGTGAGGACTGGCACACCGACACCACGATGATGGCGAAGCCGCCGATGGGCGCGATCCTCTACGCGATCGAGGCGCCGCCCTACGGCGGCGACACGCTGTTCGCCAACCAGTACCGCGCCTACGACGCGCTGTCGGACGGGATGAAGCGCCTGCTCACGGGCCTCCGCGCGATTCACAGCGACCGCCTCGTCGCGGGGCCGAACGCCAACGCCAACGCCGGCCGGACGACGAAGACGCGCGACGACGCCGCCTGGCGCGAGACGGTCAACAGGCACCCGATCGTCGCCACCCACCCGGAGACGGGCCGCCCGGTGCTCTTCGTCAACTATTCCTACACCGTGGGCATCGAGGGCCTCACCGACGCGGAGAGCCGGCCGCTGCTGGAGTTCCTGATGGAGCACGGCCACCGCCCCGAGTTCACCTGCCGGTTCCGCTGGACCCAGGGCGCGGTCGCCTTCTGGGACAACCGCTGCGTCAAGCATCTGGCGATCAACGACGCCGGGCCCTACCGGCGGCTGATGCGGAGAGTGCAGATCGCGTGAGCCGGCCGGCGTCCCGGCGTCACCTGTCGATGATCCGCGGCTTTCACCTCGCGGATTTCCTGACCCTGGGCAACGCCGCGTGCGGCGTGCTCGCGATCTTCGCCGTCATGGCGTACCTCGAGCTGCGCGACGTCCGCCGCCTGCTGGCGGCGACCGCGCTCATTCCGGTGGCGCTGGCGCTCGACGTGCTCGACGGCCGGGTGGCGCGCTCGCGGCACATGCACTCGGCCCTGGGACGCGAGCTCGACTCGCTGGCCGACGTCATCTCGTTCGGCGTGGCCCCGGCCGCCATCGCGTACGGCGCCGGCATGACCGGCGTCTGGGACATCGTGATCCTGATCTACTTCACCGCGTGCGGGGTCAGCCGTCTCGCGCGCTACAACGTCACGGCCGAGGAGCTGTCCGGCGGCGGCGAGAAGGTCGAGTACTTCGAGGGCACCCCGATCCCCACCAGCCTCGTGCTGGTCGCGATCGTGGCGGCGGCCGCGTGGCTCGGTCGCGTCGGCGACGCGCTGCCGCTCGGTGTGGTCCACGTGGGACCCTGGCGGCTGCATCCCCTGTCGCTTCTCTGGGCGCTGTCCGGCTCGCTCATGATCAGCAAGACGCTGCGCATCCCGAAGCTCTGACCCCAGGCGTCAGCCTTTCAACGCACGCACGTTGTAGGCCGCGACCGGGCGCTGGAATCCCTTGAGCGTCAACTCGCCGATCGACTCGGCGTCGATCAGGTCGCCGGCGGCGGCGTAGACGCTCTGACTGATGAGAATCTGCCCGGTGGCCGCCTCCGCGCACAGGCGGAAGGCGAGATTGGTGACGGTCCCGATGGCGCCGTAGTCCAGGCGGCCCTCGAAGCCGATGGCGCCGATGGTCGCGTAGCCCTGGGCGATGCCGAGGCCGGCATGCAGCTCGTGGCCGCGCTTGCGCCACCGCGCGGCGAGCTCGTCGACGCCGTCGCGCATGGCCACCGTCATGCGCACCGCACGCTCCACCGCGTCGGGCACGATGACCGGATCGTTGAAGAAGATCATCATCCCGTCGCCCGTGAAGCGCTCGAGGGTGCCCTCGCTGGCGAGCACCAGCGCGCCCATCCGGGCGTGATACTCGCGCAGCACGCCCATCACCTCCTCGGGCTCGGCCCTCTCGGCGAACGCGGTGAAGCCGCGCAGGTCGATGAAGACGACGGTCACTTCCCGGCGGTGTGACACGAGGGGATCGTCGGCGCCGCCGCGGACGATGAGCTCGGCGAGCTGGGGCGAGAAGAAGCGCTTGAGCCGGCCGACGCGCTCGAGCTCGGCCAGCTGGCGCGCGACCCGCTCCTCGAGGGTGGCGTTCCATCGCGCGAGCTCGGCGGTCTGGGCCTGGACGGTGTCGTGGAGCGCCTTGATCCGGAGCATCGAGCGGACGCGGGCGACGAGCGCCTGCTGGTCGACGGGCTTGGTGAGGTAGTCGTCGCCGCCCGCCTCCAACCCGGCCACGACGTCCTTGCTGTCGGCCATCGCCGTCACCATGATGATCGGCGTGAACGGGAACGCCGGGTCGCCCTTGAGACGGCGGCACACCGCGATGCCGTCGACCTTCGGCATCATGATGTCGAGGAGGATGAGATCGGGATGCGTGGCGTGGGCCACCGCCAGCGCTTCCTCGCCATCGCGGGCGACCACGACGTCGTAGCCGTTGTGCTGGAGCCGCTTCTCCAGCATTCGCACGTTCGCAGGCGTGTCGTCGGCGACGAGGATGCGGGCCGGGGTTCTCACGACGGTGGGAGTATACTCGCGCCAGCAAAATGCGCTCGCAACAGGCCGACCCTCTCGCGGCATTCTTGCTCCGCTCGCCTCTGGGGAGCCTCGTGCGCGGTGTGGCGCGCATACGGACGTCGGTGCAGCACAAGCTTCTCGCGGCGTTCCTGCTCGTCACCATGCTGTTCCTGATCATGGGCGCGTTCAGCGTCCAGACGATCCGCCGGATGTGGCAGCGCACCGACTGGCTCGACGAAGCCCACCAGCGCGTCGATTGGTCCCATCAGCTGCAGCGCTCGCTCGCCATGCAGATGCACCTCACCGGCATGGCGCTCCTCGTGCGCGAGGAGGCGGCGGTCGCCGACATCCTGCGCGAGAACAACCGCTTCAACGACACCCTCGCCCGCATCGAGCAAGCCGCTCCCGACGCCGAGCGTCAGATCATCCAGAAGATCCGCGCCGGGCAAGAAGAGGCGATGACCATCGTCGCGGACATCGCCAATCTGGTGCGCGACGCCAAGATCGACGCCGCCACCACGGTCCAGATCACCCGCGAAGACCCGCTCTATCGGTCCATCGACGCCCTGGTGGGACTCATCGTCCAGGACGAACACGAGCGGATGGCCGCGCTCCGCGCCAGCATCGACGCCGACAACCGTCGCTCCCTCATCGTCATGGGGGCGTTCGCGGTGGTCTCCGTCCTGATCGCCCTCATCGGCGGCTTCGTGATCTCGTGGGCCTTCATCCTGCCGGTGCGCGCCGCCCACGCCTTCCTGAGCGACGTCGCCGAGGGCAACTTCGCGGGCGCCGTCAGCGTGCCGAACCGCGACGAGTTCGGCGACCTCGCCGCGCGTCTGAACGCGACGACGCGCGAGCTGGCGCGCCTGGACGCCGAGCAGCGGCAGGCGGCCGACGCCCTGCGCACTCTGAACGCGAAGCTGGAGCAGGCCAGCCGCGCGAAGTCGGAGTTCCTCGCCAACATGAGCCACGAGCTCCGCACGCCCCTGAATGCGATCCTCGGCTTCAACGAGATGATCCTGGACGACCTCTACGGCGAGGTGCCCGGTGACCTCAAAGAGCCGCTCACCGACATCCAGACGAACGGCCGCCACCTCCTGCGGCTGATCAACGACGTGCTCGATCTCTCGAAGATCGAGGCCGGGCGCATGGAGCTGAGCCTCGGCGACTACGCCGTCGAGGACGTGGTCGGCACCGTGCGCGCGTCCCTGCGCTCGCTCGCCGCCGATCGCGGACTGGAGTTCGTGGCCGAGGTGGAGACGAACCTGCCCGTCGCCTACGGCGACGGCAAGCGCATCACGCAGTGTCTGCTCAACCTCGTGGGCAACGCCCTGAAGTTCACGAAACACGGGCGGGTGGCCATCGGCGTCGAGCGCGAGGGCGAGCTGCTGCGCTATCGCGTGTCGGACACGGGGATCGGCATCCCCGCTGATCAGCTCGACACCGTGTTCGCAGAATTCCGCCAGGTCGACGGGACGACCACGCGCGACTTCGGCGGCACCGGTCTCGGACTCAGCATCACCAAGAAATTCGTGGAGCTTCACGGGGGACGGATCTGGGTGGAGAGCGAGCTCGGCAAGGGCTCGACCTTCTTCTTCACGGTCCCGCTACGCGCGGAAGGCGGAACGACGGCATGAGCCAGAAGACGATCCTGTACGTCGAGGACAACGAGTTCAACCGCAAGATCGTGCGCCAGCTGCTCGCCAAGACGTCCTATAGCCTGGTGGAAGCGATGGATGGCGAAGCCGGCGTGGCCGCCGCGCTGGCGGCGCCGCCCGATCTCATTCTGATGGACATCCAGCTCCCCAAGATGTCGGGGCTGGACGCCACCCGGCAGCTGCGCGGCGATGCGCGGACGGCCGCCGTCCCCATCATCGTGGTGACGTCCTTCGCGTTGAGCGGAGATGACCAGAAGGCGAAGGCCGCCGGGGCCACCGCGTACCTCGCCAAGCCCTACAGTCCGCGCGAGCTCCTCGCGAAGATCCGCGCGATCGTCCCGGAAGCGTGATGCCGACAGGAGGCGGACGTATGCGAGCGATCACGGCCACCATGCTGTCGCTTGGAGTGCTCCTGGCGGTGACGGCCACCACGCGTGCCGGGCAGGACGAGCAG
>QHSB01000543.1 GCA_003220335.1 Candidatus Rokuibacteriota bacterium | reverse complement strand
GCACCACGCCACCGCCCGCGCCCTTGCGCACCGCGCCCACCTCTTCCGCCGCCTTCAGGGCGAGGTGGCGCGAGTCGCTGGCGAGCGTGACGAAGCGATAGCCGGCGGCGATCATCTTGAGCGAGTACGCGGCAGTGGCGTTGTGGATGCCGGCGATGATGCCGTGACGCTTGCAGGCTTCGACGATTTGCTGCTGCGCCTCCACCACCGGCGCGTCCGTCTGATCGAGCCGCGGCTTGCAGCCCAGCGCCAGGCTCAGGTCCGAGGGGCCGACGTAGACGGCGTCCACCCCCGGTGTCGAGAGGATGGCGTCGAGATTCTTGAGCGCCTCCGCCGTCTCGATCATCGGCATGATCACGATGTCGTCGTTGGCGTGCTCGACGTAGTCGCTGCCGGCGTAGATCGAGGCGCGCACGGGTCCAAACGATCGGTAGCCGCGCGGCGGGTACTTGCACGCGGCCACCAGCGCCTCCGCCTGCGCGCGCGTGTTGATCATCGGACAGATGACGCCGTACGCGCCGGCGTCGAGGATCTTCATCAGATATGCCGGGTCGTTCCACGGCACGCGCGCGAGTGGCATCACGCCCGTGGTGGAGATACCCTGGAACATGGAGACGGCGGTTTGGTAATCCACCACGCCGTGCTGCATGTCGACGGTCAGCGAGTCGAAGCCCTGGTGCGCCATGACTTCGGCGGTGAAGGCCGTGGGAATCGACAGCCATCCGTTGACCGCTGTTTCGCCGCGCTTCCACATTGTCTTGAGGCGATTTTCTCGCACGGTGCTCTCCCTTCGGGCGGATACGCTCGGGCCACTGTACCGCACCTCGGTGGCACTCGTCTTGCGACCAGCGGCACCGGGGTGTCCCCCCGAGGAGGACTCGTGATGAAAGCCCTGACCATCATCAGCATCGTCGCGGCGGCGCTGGTCGCCCTGACCGGCCCGGCGGCGGCTCAAGTCCAGTTGGTGAGTGACCAGGATCGTGAGTTCGTGAACAAGGCTGCGACCGGCGGCCTCGCCGAGGTCGAGCTCGGGCGCATCGCCGCGCAGCGGGCGGCGCGTCCGTCCGTGCGCTCGTTCGGCGAGCGCATGGTGACCGACCACGGTCGGGGCAACGCGGAGCTGGCGACCCTCGCGCGCAGCAAGGGCATCGAGGTGCCGACGGCGCTCGAGCCCTCGCAGCAGGCGATGCGCGATCGGCTGAGCGGGCTCAGCGGCAACGATTTCGACCGCGACTACATGTCGGAGATGGTTCGCGACCATACGGAGGACATCGCGCTCTTCGAGCGCGCGGCGGAGACCTCGACCGATCCCGACCTCAAGGCGTGGGCGACACGGTCACTGCCGATGCTCCGCGAGCATCTAGCCCTCGCGCGGCAGGTGAATTCGGAAGTCGTGCTCGGTCCCGTCCCGGCCCCGGCGGCCTTGCCGGCGGCGGCAATCATCCCGTGGTGCCAGGGCGCGTACGCGCCGGCCGCCGGCACGAACTTCGGTAGCTGCGCGGCGCGGTAGAGGAGCGGCGGAATTAGACGCGATCATCGAGGAGCGCCCCGGGTTCCCCGGGGCGCTCCGAATGTTGGGGGGTATGGGGGGCCATTTCGGGGCCCCCCATGTCTGTGACGCCGCGGCCTTTCACCATTCGGGTGCCGGACCCCGTGCTGGACGACCTTCGGGCGCGGCTGGCGCGCGTGCGCTGGCCCGACGAAATCCCCGGCGAGCCGTGGCGCTACGGCACCGACCTCGCGTACATGAAGTCGCTCGTCGCCCACTGGCGCGACGGCTACGACTGGCGCGCGCACGAGGCAGAGCTCAACACGCACCGACAGTTCACCGTCCCACTCGGCGGCATCGACCTGCATTTCGTCCACGAGCCGGGCGTGGGTCCGCGCCCGATGCCGCTGCTGCTCTCGCACGGCTGGCCGGGCTCCATCGTCGAATTCCGGCGGCTGATGCCGATGCTGACCGATCCCGCTCGCTTCGGCGGCAATCCGGAAGACGCCTTCACGGTGGTTGCGCCGTCGCTGCCCGGCTACACGCTGTCGTTCCGGCCCGATCAACCGCGCTTCAGCGTGCCGCAGATCGCCGATCTCTTCGCGACGCTCATGACCGACGTGCTCGGCTACGCGCGCTTCGCCGCGCAGGGGGGCGACTGGGGCGCCTTCGTGACCTCGTATCTGGGCGCCGCGCACGCCGACCGGCTCGTCGGCATCCACGTCAACCTTCTGGCGGTGCCGCGGGACCGGGGCGCGCCGGCGGCGACGCTCGCGCCCGACGAGCGCGCGTACCTCGAAGAGCTCGATCACTGGCTGCGCGAGGAGACGGGCTACCAGGCGATCCAGGGCACGAGACCCCAGACGCTGGCGTACGGGTTGACCGACTCGCCGGTGGGCCTCGCCGCGTGGATCGTCGAGAAGTTTCGCGCGTGGAGCGACTGTGGCGGCGACGTCGAGCGGAGCATCGACCGCGACACGCTGCTGACCAACGTGATGCTCTACTGGGTCACCGGCGCCATCAACTCGTCGTTCTGGCCATACTACGCGCGCGCCCACTCGCCGTGGCCGATCACCGACAAGCGGCCGGTGACGGCGCCGGCCGCCTACGCGTCGTTCCCGAAGGAGATCCTGCACCCCCCGCGCGCGTGGGTCTCGCGCGTGTACACGGACCTCCGCCGGTGGACGGAGATGAAAGCGGGTGGGCACTTCGCCGCGCTCGAAGAGCCCGCCGCACTGGCCGAGGACGTGCGCGCGTTCTTTCGCGCGTTTCGCTGAAATGGGGGGCCCCGACATGGCCCCCCAATTTAAATGGGGGCCCCGACATGGCCCCCAAATCCCCAACGCTCGGAGCGGCCCGGGAAACCCGTGCCGCTCCTCGACACCCCCAACGCTCGTCGCGCCCCGGCGAAAAACCGCGGCGCTCCTCTTTTTACGGCGTCACGTCAGCGGGACGTAGTCGTACTCGCCGATCCCCTGCAGCACGAGGAACGTCGCCGAGCGCTGCCCGGCGTTGGTGACGAGGTGCGGCCGGCCGGAGCGTACGGTGTACGTGTCACCCGGCTGCAGCCGCACGTCCTCCTTCGGCTCGCGCAAGAAGATCCGCAACTCGCCCGCGAGCACGTAGAAGGTGTCCTGGATGTTGGTGTGGAAGTGCCACGGCACCTGCTGGGTGGGCGAGATCTGCAGCTCGTTGATCCGGAAGCCTGGCCGCTCCGCGTGCCGCGCGCGGCGTTCCACCTCGTAGAGCCCGCTCGAGTCCTTGACGCCCTGCATGTCCAGCCTCCTCGTCCCGTGCGGGCGTGACGCGCAACCGCCCGCATGTCGCTGGTGGGATTATTGCATGCGCCCACTGCGCCATGACGGAGGGCTTCGAAGAGTTTCTCCGTGAACGACGAGAGCACGCCGAGCGCACGCGGCGGCTCCTGGTCGGCCTGCTCGGTGTCGTCTGTGTCGCGCTCGCCGTCTCCAATGTGATCCTGGCGCTGCGGCTGACCGGGCTGCGGCCGCCGCCCGCCGGCGAGGCGCCCGTTCCACCCGCGCCCCTTCCCTCGCGCGTCGAGGGACCGCCGGCACCCGTGACGCTGCCGACGACGACCGAGCCGCCGCCGCCGGGGCCCGCCGAGCCGCGGAGCGCAAGCGCGCCGGCCGAGGAACCCGCACGCCCCATCACGCCGCCGACGACCGTGCGCGATCCGGCGCGCGATCCGTCGTCTCCCGAGATCGCGCTGCCGCCGCGACGGCTCGCCGACGCCGTTCCGGCGCGGCGCCTCCCCGCGCCTCGCGCGACGGCGCCCGCGGCTTCGCCGACGCTCGCGTCAGAGCCGGCGCCTTCGTCGGCGCCCGAAGCAGCCACCGCCGCGTGGATGCTGACCACGTACGGCCGCGCCGAGGCGGAGACGCGCGCCCAGGCCGCGCTCGCGTTCTACGACGCGGAGTCGGCCGACGGCCGATACTGGCGCCGCGTGCTCGCCCGGATCGTCGCCGCACGCTGATCGCGCTCGATCCCCGTTGTGCAATCGAGGACAATAGGCCGGATGGAAGAGACCGCGCGGAGCGTGGAGACCGTTCAGGCGCTGCTCGAGCGCGGCGACCGCCGCCGGCTCGTCGACCTGCTCACGGCGGCGCATCCCGCCGACGTCGCGGCGCTGCTGCGCGAGCTGCCGCTCGAGTCGCAGGTGACGGTGTTCCGGCTGCTCTCCGCGCAGCGCGCGGGCGAGGTCCTCTCCGAGCTCGACGACCAGACGCTGCTGCAGCTCGTGCAGGCCCTCGATCAGCTCGAGGTCTCGCGGATCCTCGACGAGATGCCGCCGGACCATGCGGCAGAGGTCGTCGAGGAGCTCCCCGCCGCGCAGGCGGAAAGCCTGCTCGAGATGATGAAGGAGGAGCAGTCCGAGGACGTTCAGGAGCTGCTCGAGTATCCCGAGGACACCGCGGGGCGGCTCATGTCGCCCAACGCGGTGGCGGTGGGCGAGTCCGCCACCGTGGCCGAGGCCATCGAGCAGATTCGCAAGTCGGCGCCCGAGGGACGCGGCTTCGAGCTGTACGTGGTGGACGACCACCGCCATCTCGTCGGCGTGGTGCCGCTGCGCCGTCTGCTCACCGCGGCGCCGACGACGCCGATGTGGGCCATCCGCGATCCGAGCGTGGTGAGCGTGTCGCCGGAGACCGACCAGGAAGAGGTGGCGCGACTCGTGGCCAAGTACGACCTCGTCTCGGTGCCGGTGACGGACCGGGAACGGCGCCTGCTCGGCACCATCAGCGTCGAGGACGTGATCGACGTCCTCGGCGAAGAGGCGTCGGAGGACATCTTCCGGCTCGCCGGCTCGGACGCCTCCGAGCTCGAGCGCCGCTCGCCGCGCGAGATCGCGCTCATGCGCCTGCCGTGGATTCTCACCACCCTGCTGATCGAGCTGGGCGCGGGCATCGTCATCCACTACTACGACGCGACGCTCAGCCGCGTGATCCTGCTCGCCTCGTTCATGCCGGTGATCCAGGCGATCTCCGGCAACACGGGGCTGCAGTCGGTGACCATGGTCGTTCGCGGCCTCGCCACCGGGCACGTGCAGCTCGCGCGCTGGTGGGAGCCGCTGCTGCGCCAGATCCAGACGACGTCCATCATCGGCGCCGTGTGCGGCGTCGTGGTCGGGGTCCTCGGCGCCGTGTGGCACGGCACGCTGTCCTTCGGGCTCGTGGTGGCCGTCTCGATGTTCATCTCCGTGAATCTCTCGGGTGCGGCCGGCACGGCCATCCCGATGGTGTCCAAGAGCCTCGGCTTCGATCCCGCGCTGACGGCCGGCCCCTTCGAGACGGCGCTGCAGGACGTGCTCGGCGTCACCATCTTCCTCGGGCTGGCCACGGCGCTGCTTCGCTTTCTCGCGTGAGCGTGTGAGCTCGCTCGTGTCCGTCGCGCAGGTGGTGCGCGTCTTCGCGCTCACCGGCATCCTCTCCATCGGCGGTGGGCGCGCCGCGTTCTTCTACGAGGCGCTCGTGGCCCGCCGGCGCTGGATGCGCGTCGACGAGTTCCTCCAGGACTTCACGCTCGCCCAGCTCCTGCCCGGGGCGACCTTCTCGAACCTCTCGATCACGCTCGGCCATCGGCTCGCCGGCGTGGCCGGCGCCCTCGGCGGCCTCGCCGCCGTCGTCGTGCCCGGCGGCGTCGTGCTGGTGCTGCTCGCGGCGCTCTACGGCACGCGCGGGCTGATGCCCGAGGTGGCGACGCTGATGCGCGGCATGAGCGCGTCCGTGGTGGGGCTGGTCGCCGTCACCACGCTGCGCATGGCGCGCCCGGCTCTGGCCAGCGCGCGCGCGATTGCGATCGCGGCCGCCACGTTCACCGCCGTCGGACCGCTCAAGCTCAACACGCCCGCCGTCATCGTCGTCATGACCGCCTTCGGCCTCTGGCTGAACCGTCCGGAGCCCGCGCGAGACCCCGAGGGAGGGCCGGGCCCCCAGGGAGGGCCAAGCCCCCAGGGAGGGCCATGCCAGTGAGCGACCTGCTGCTGATGACGTGGACGTTCCTCTGGCTGAGCCTGCTCTGCGTGGGTGGCGGCCTCGGCGTCATTCCGGAAATGCAGCGCCAGGTCGTGGCCAACCATCAGTGGGTGACCGCGCGCGAATTCGTGGACGGCTACACACTCGCCCAGCTCACGCCCGGCCCCACCATGCTCGTGGTCGCGTTCGTCGGCTACCGCGTGCACGGCGTGCTCGGCGCCGTGCTGGCCACCGTCGCGATGTTCCTGCCCACCTCCGTCATCGTCGTCCTCGTCGCCGAGCAGTGGCAGCGGCTGCGCGCTCATCGCTGGGCGGCCGCCGCGGAGCGCGCGCTGCTGCCGATCGGCATCGGGCTCTCGACGGCCGGCGTCTACACGCTGGCGCGCTCGGCGCTGCACGACGTGACGACGGTCGTGCTGGCGCTGGCGGCGGGCCTCGTGCTCTATCACGGCCGCGTGCCGGCGATGCTCGTCGTCGTCCTCGGTGGCGTGGCCGGATGGCTTCTGACGTGAGCCCGCCGTCGGCCGCCCCCTCCGTCGCCGTCGTCGGGCTCGGCTTCGGCCGCGCCCACGTGCCCGCCTTCCAGGCCGCGGGCGCGCGCGTCGTGGCCGTCTGCCAGCGCGACGAGGCGGCCGCGCGCAAGGTCGCGGCGGCCTACGGCGTGCCGCAGGTCTACCCACTCTGGGAGCAGATGCTCGCCTCGGAGCGCCCGGCGATCGTCGTGATCGCCACGCCTCCGCATCTGCACCGTCCGATCGCGCATGCGGCGGCCGCCGCCGGCGCGCACGTCCTCTGCGAAAAGCCGCTGGCGACGTCGCGCGAGGATGCGGAGGCGATCGTGGCCGACGTCGCGCGCGCGAAGCGCATCGGCATGACGGGCTTCAACTGGCGCTTCCCGGCCGCGATGCAGCGGATGCGCGCGCTCATGGCGGACGGCGTCGTCGGCCGCGTGCTGCACGTGCACGGGCGCTGGCTGGGCGCGCGCTGGGCCGACGAGGCAAGTCCGACCACGTGGCGCATGGACCGCGAGCAGGCGGGCCACGGGGCCATGGGCGACATGGGCGTCCACCTGGTGGATCTCGTGCGCTGGACGTGCGGCGAGTTCGCGCGCGTCACCGCCCACGCCGGCATCGCGTACCCGACCAAGCCCGTGGCCGGCACCGGGCGCGCGACCGACGCCGAGGATTATCTGAGCCTGGTCGGCGAGCTCGCCTCCGGCGCGCAGGTCTCGTTCCTCGCGAGCCGCGCCGCCCACGGGCGCAACGAGCACACGCTGGAGATCTCCGGTACGCGAGGCGCCCTCGCCTACCACCTGACGCGCGACGAGCCGGGCTGGTACACGGGCCGCCTCTGGCTCGCCGCGAGCGGCGCCCCCTTCAGGCCCGTCGACGTCGAGGGGCCCCCGGTCGACGGCAGCGATCCAATGGACGTGCTGGGCCGGGCCACGATCACTCCGCTCGCCGTGCGGCTGCTCGCGGCGATTCGCGGGGAGGGGCCGGCCGATCCCTCGCTCGCCGACGGCCTGCGCGCCCAGCTCGTGCTCGAAGCCGCGCGCGAGGCGGCCGCGCGGCACGTCTGGGTCGACGTGCCCCCGGCTTGAGACCGGCGGGGCTCGGCGAGGGCGTGCGCATCAGCGAGGTCTTCGTGTCCAGCTGCGCCTGATGCCGCAGGTCATCGAGTGGTGCCGCGCCGAGGGCTACCGCTTCTCGCCGCGGCTGCACATTCTGGCGTGAGGCCCCAAGCGCGGCGTCTAACCCGGCGGCGCCGCCGGTCGAAGACGCGGGACCGGACACGCCCCGCCGGCGTTGACAAGGCGTGGCGCGCGCGCTACGGTCTGGCGCCATCCAACCCAACCATCCGTCTGCTGCGCCGGAGGATCCATCATGAGGTTTCGCACGTTCCGGTTTGCGCTGTCGCTCACCGTCGTCGTGGCCTTCGTGCTCGCCACCGGCCCCCTCGCCGCCCAGCAGGCGCCGCCGTCGTGGAAGCAGGGACAGCCGAAGGACATGGAGAGCTCGTCGCTGTCGCCGATCGCGCAGCCGCCGGCGCCGAAGGCGCCGGGCGAGATCCCCGTGGACAAGATCAAGGTGCCGTCGGGCTTCAAGGTCGAGCTGTGGGCGCACGGCATCAACAACGCGCGCGCGATGACCTGGGGCGATCGCGGCACGTTATTCGTCTCCAGCCGTGTCGCGGGCAACGTCTACGCGGTCGTCGACAAGGGCGGCGCGCGCGAGGTGAAGACCATCGCCAAGGGTCTCAACCTGCCGAACGGCGTGGCGTTCAAGGACGGGACGCTCTACATCGCCGAGATCCACCGCATCACGAAGATGGAAGGCATCGAGGGCAAGCTCGACAGCCCGCCGGAGATGAAGGTCGTGTACGACACGCTGCCGAAGGACGCGCCGCACGGCTGGAAGTACCTGGCCTTCGGTCCCGACGGCAAGCTCTACTTCAACATCGGCGCGCCGTGCAACATCTGCGTCCCGCCGGACACGCACGCGAACATCTCGCGCGTCAATCCCGACGGCACCGGCTTCGAGTACTGGGCGCACGGCGTGCGCAACAGCGTGGGCTTCGACTGGCATCCGGTGACGAAGGAGCTCTACTTCACGACCCACGGCCGGGACTGGCTGGGCGAGGACGTGCCGAGCGATCGCTTCGACGTGGCGGCGAAGAAGGGCCTGCACTTCGGCTACCCCTACTGCCACCAGGGCGACATCCTCGATCCCGAGTTCGGCCGCGGCCGCGCGTGCGGCGAGTTCGCCGCGCCGCTGCTCAAGACGGGTCCACACGTCGCCGGCAACGGCGTCGAGTTCTACACGGGCTCCATGTTCCCGTCCGAGTACAAGAACCGCGCGTTCCTCGCTCAGCGCGGCTCGTGGAATCGCAGTCAGAAGATCGGCTTCCGCGTGATGATGGTCACGCTCCGCCCGGCCGACGTCCCGAGGTACGAGGTCTTCGCCGAGGGCTGGCTGCAAGGCGATCAGGTCTGGGGCCGACCCGTCTACACCCGGCAGATGAAGGACGGCTCGCTGCTGATCGCCGACGACTACGCCGGCGCGATCTACAGGGTCAGTTACGGGCGGTAGCTTCGATTCACAAGGTGGTGGGAGTTCTGCTGGCCGCATTCTCCGCGGTCATGAGCCTCTCCCCCGCCCTCGCCGCAGATCTGGACGCAGGCCGTCGCAAGGCGGCGGCCTGCGTCGCCTGCCACGGGCCCGACGGCAACTCGACGAACCCCACCGTGCCATCGATCGCCGGACAGGTCGGGATCTACCTGCACTGGCAGCTCCTGCTCTATCGCGACAAGCGCCGCGTCGATCCGCAGATGGCGCCCATCGCGGCCGCGCTCAGCGAGGCCGATATGGCGGACCTCGCCGCCTTCTTCGCGGCCCAGCGCCCGGCGCCGCCGGCGGCGGCGCCCGACCCGGCGCGCGCGGACACGGGACGGCGGCTCGCCGAGACCTACCACTGCAACGACTGCCACGGCCGCGACTTCGCCGGCCGCGAGTACGCGCCGCGGCTGCGCGGGCTGTCGCGCGACTATCTGGTCGCCCAGATGCGCGGCTTCAAGGCGCGCACCCGCGGCGACCTGGACGGCGCCATGACCCAGGCGGCCCAGCCCGTGGCCGACGCCGACATCGAGCCGCTCGCCGACTACATCGGGTCTGTTAAATAAACAGGGGGGCTGGTCGGCCCCCCCGTTTTTCCCGATTCGCGCGGCGAGCTTACCGTGCTACCAGCGGCCGCGACCGCCGCCGCCACCGCCGGATCGGCCGCCGCCCGGCGAGTTGGCTTTCTCGACCTTGATGTTGCGTCCCTCGAGGTTGGTGTTGTTCAGCTTGCTGATCGCCTGATCGGCGTCCTCGGACGTCGCCATCTCGACGAAGCCGAAGCCGCGCGACTGACCCGTGTCGCGATCGGTCACGACACTGGCGGACTCGACGGAGCCGACGGCCGCGAACGCGGAGCGCAGGCTCTCGTTGGAGGTGGAAAAGGCGAGGCCGCCGACGAACAGTTTGATCGCCATCAGAGAACTCCTTGTGGTTGTCGGTTACGTGTGCAGGTGGACCGGAGGACGAACGAGGGTGACGAGCCCCAGCGCCTTCAGCGCCCGGATCATCACCCACGACGGATCGAATTCGGAGCGCCGCACGCTGAACTTGGGCGAGCTTGCGTGGGCGTGATGGTTGTTGTGCAGGCTTTCTCCCGCCGTCAGCCAGGCCAGGATGCGCGAGTTGTAGGCGGTGTTGTCGAAGTTCTGGCTGCCGCGCCAGTGCCCCACGCCGTTGATGAGGGGCGCGAGCACGCAGACATAGAGGATCGCGTGCAGCGCCGCCGCGACGAGCCCCGCCCAGACACCCAGCGCCAGGCAGAGCCCGGTGATGCCGAGGCCGAGACCGAGCCAGCCGTGACGAAGCACCAGGCGATCGAGCCGGTCGTGGGGAAGGTCGCGGGCGAAGACGCGCAGGGTCTCCGGATCGCGAGCCTCGCGCGCGTAGTAATACGCGTTGAGCAGCAACACGCGCCAGACGCCCAGCAACCGCGGGCTGTGTGGATCACCCATGCGGTCGGTGAAGGCGTGATGCTTGCGATGCACGGCCACCCACTGCTGACGCTGCTGTCCGGTGGTGAGCCAGAGCACGATCCGGAAGAGCGTGTCGGCCGCCGGGTGCACGACCAGCGCTCGGTGGGCCAGAGCGCGGTGCAGATAGATGGAGGTCGCGAGCACGGCGACCTGGGTCAGCACGACGCTCACGACCGGTGCGCACAGCATGGCCAGGGTCATCGATCCCAATCCCCCGCACTGTCCGCGCGTTTCATCGCCTTGCGCCTCCGCTTGCGCGCCTGCGCCTGCTTGCGCTTGCGCTTGACCGACGGTTTCTCGTAGAAGGCCCGTCGCTTCATTTCCTGGAAGATGCCTTCCTTGAGCATATGCTTTTTGAGCGCCTTGAGCGCCGGCTCGATCTGGTTCGAGGCGACGTCGATCCGGGCCGCCGTGACGATTCGTCCCACCTCAGCGGCCGGACGACGCCGTGGCGAGGTGGACGGTCAGCCGCCGGCCGTCGAGCTGTTCGTGACGATGGAGCTTCTTGACGGCGGCGGCCGCCGCCTCCGCCGAGGCCATCTCGACGAATCCGTACCCGCGCGAGTGGCCGGTGCCGATGTCCGTCGTCAGGGCGGCGGATTCGACGACGCCGACCTCGGCGAACAGCTGGCGAAGACCATCGTTGGACATCGAGAACGAGACACCACCGACGTAGATCCTGGTCATCACACGTCCTTTCATACGCGACGCGCAGGGCGCCCGCTGCGCGCGCCCCTGCGTACGCCGACCGCCCGTGCCGTCCGCCGTCGTTGGCGAACCGCCTGGGCCTGACGCTCGATGTTGGAGAGCAGACCGGGGTGATCGTCGCGCTTCAGCGCCTCCTCGATCAGCGCGCGGAGGACGACTTGCAGGCTCACCGGCAGCTTGTAGGCCGCCGTCGTCCTGCCCGCCAACGCCCGCGCCCGGTCGAGGATGTCCTGAGGCAGCACGAGAAGAACCCGCGCATTCAACTCACCCAAGTTCAGTCGCTCCTGCGATTTATATAACATGCATGTTTGATATAAGATATAGTGTATCGAACTCCAAGTCAACCCCGCAACAGGAGAGGATTCATCGCCATGTTCCCGACGGTCGGCGGACAGCGCGGCTTCAAATGTTGGACCTGGTCGGATTGGTCGATCGGCGAACTCCACCTCGAATACGGCACGCTCACACTCGAGTCGCGGGGCCGTGCCCACTTCTCGGGCGTCACGTACCGCACCAACCTGGACGGCGCCGACCACTGGTGGGCCGGGTTCTCGCTCGAGACGCGAGAGGGGGTGAGGCTGCACGTCGAGCCGCCCCGCGCCGGCATCGCGATGCCCGAGGGCGGCCGCGGCGTGCGCTACCGCTGGTCGTTCGATTTCAGCTACGAGCCGTCGAACTTCGCCCGCATCACGCGCGTGGTACAAAATGCCGCACGCTGAACGCCGGTCGCCGAGACAAGGCCGTTGCGCCGCCCGCGCCGCGGATCCCTCGGCCGGCATCGGTACATGCGACGGCTGACGACGGCGGTGCTGGTGGTGGCGCTGCTCGGCGGCTGCGTGACGACGACGCGCAAGACCATCTACGTGAAGCCCGGCGTCAGCGAGGAGCAAAAGAAGAAGGACGAGGCCGAGTGCGTCCAGGCCGCCATCGACACGGCGGGGCCGCGCGCCGCGGCGTTCATCGCGGTCGATCGGGAGACGGTGGACCGCTGTATGCGCCAGCGGGGCTACACACCGGCGCGGATCGCAGAGTAGCCGCTCAGGACGGCTGGGGCGCCGGCCGGCGCCAGAAGAACACGCGCGAGACCGGGTGCCTGGCCAGGGACT
>QHSB01000542.1 GCA_003220335.1 Candidatus Rokuibacteriota bacterium | reverse complement strand
TGCTGAAGCCGCCGCCGAGCGGCGGATCCAGGTAGCCGGCGGCCAGGCTCTCGAGCATACCCACCGCGAGCGCGCCGACGATCGTGCCGGCGATGCTGTCGAGTCCCCCGATGATGACGATGGGGAAGACCTTCAGCCCGACGAGCACCATGCCGAGCCCCCCGCCCGCCACCAGCGTCCAGAGCGTGCCCGCCAGCACCGAGACCACGCCCACGAGCGCCCACGTGATCGCGAAGTGGCGGTGGAGGTCGATGCCGGCGGACATCGCGGCCTGCTGATCGTCGGCGATCGCGCGCAGCGCGACGCCCGTGCGGCTACCGTGGAGCAGCCACGCCACGACGGCCGTGCAGGCGGCGGCGATGACGGCCGCGACCAGCTTGTCGGCGCCGATCGCCACCCCGCCGATCACGATCGGATCCGCGAGCGCGGGCAGCGAGATGCCTGCCGGCACGCCGCCAAAGGCGAGCGCGGCCGCCCCGCGGACGAGCGCGCCGAGGCCGATGGTGACCATGATCACGGAGACCACCGGCTGGCCGACGAGACGGCGCAGGACCACGCGGTTGAACGCGACGCCGAAGCCGGCCATGCCCGCGCAGCCGACGGCGAGCGCCCCCGGCAGGCCGAGCCCCAGGCCGTGCAGTGCGAACGTCACGCAGCGCGAGGCGAGCATCACCCACTCGCCGACGGCGAAGTTCATCATGCGCGAGGCGCGGTAGACGACCACGAAGGAGAGCGCGACGAGCGCGTAGAGCGCGCCGGCCAGCGCGCCGTCCACGACGAGCGCCGCAAAGAATCTCGCACCCATGGCGCCCGGTATAATGTCTCCATCGTCCTACGCGCACAAGGAGAGGCCCATGGCAGACGCCGTCATCGTCTCCACCGCCCGCACGCCGATCGGCCGGGCGTATCGCGGAGCCTTCAACAACACGCACGGCGCCGCCGTCGGCGGCCACGTCATCGCGCACGCCGTCAAGCGCGCGGGCCTCGAGCCCGGCGAGGTCGAGGACGTCGTCATGGGCTGCGCGCTGCCGGAGGGCGCGACGGGCCAGAACATCGCGCGCCAGGCCGCGCTGCGGGCGGGGCTGCCGGTGACGACGGCGGGCATGACCGTCAACCGCTTTTGTTCCTCGGGCATGCAGGCCATCGCGCTCGCCGCGCAGCGCGTGATCGTGGACCGGGTGCCGATCGTGGTCGCGGGCGGGCTGGAGTCGATCAGCCTCGTGCAGAACGAGCACATGAACCTGCATCGCCTGCGCGAGGAGTGGCTGGAGGAGCACAAGCCGGAGATCTACATGACGATGATCGAGACGGCCGAGGTCGTCTCCAAGCGCTACTACGTCACGCGCGAAAAGCAGGACGAGTATTCGCTGGTGAGCCAGCAACGCACCGCCGCCGGCCAGAAGGCCGGGCGCTTCGACGCCGAGATCGTGCCGATGCCGACGAAGAAGGTGGTCGTCGACAAGGCGTCGGGCGAGACGCGCATCGAGGACACGCTGCTCAAGCAGGACGAGGGCAACCGGCCGGACACGACGCTCGAGGGCCTCGCCGCGCTCAAGCCCGTGACCGGCGAGAAGGGGCACATCACCGCGGGCAACGCCAGCCAGCTCTCGGACGGCGCCTCCGCGTGCGTCGTCATGGACGCGAAGCTGGCGGAGCGCCGCGGGCTGCATCCGCTCGGGATCTTCCGCGGGCTCGCCGTCGCCGCCTGCGAGCCCGACGAGATGGGAATCGGGCCCGTGTTCGCCGTCCCCCGCCTGCTCGAGCGCACCGGCATCAGGATGGACCAGATCGACCTCTGGGAGCTGAACGAGGCGTTCGCCGTGCAGGTGATCTACTGCCGCGACAAGCTCGGAATCCCGATGGAGAAGCTGAACGTCGACGGCGGCGCCATCTCCATCGGTCATCCGTACGGGATGAGCGGCGCGCGCATGGTCGGCCACGCGCTCATCGAGGGCAAGCGTCGCGGCGCGCGCTACGTGGTGGCCACCATGTGCATCGGCGGCGGCATGGGCGCCGCTGCCCTCTTCGAAGTGGCTTAGGACTATCGAACCGTCGGGCTGGCGGAAGGCGCGCCGGGCTCGCGGTCTTCCCGGACGATCCGGTCCCAGCGCGGCGCGCTCTCGAGCTTGGCCTGATCCAGCGTGGCCACGCTGTTCTTGCCATCCGAGGCGATCCTCAGATCCGACCACGGCACGACGACCTTCTTCTCGCCCACGCCCATGAAGCCGCCCACGGCGACCACGACGTGGCTGATCCGGCCGTTCGGCGTGTCGATCAGGAGGTTGTCGATCTCGCCGACGTCCCTGCCCTGCTCGTTCTTGATGCGCATGCCGAGGACGTTGCGCGCCTCGCTCAGTCGCAGCTCGCGCCAGATCGGCCGCGTCGGAGCCGGGGGCGCCTGCGGCTGGGCCGACGCGACGAGCGGAGCGCACACGAGCGCGGGCACGACGAGCACGGCGCGTAAATTTTTCACGGCCGACGGTCCGGGACGTCGTTCATCACGCGAGTGGCAAGCAACAGCGATGCCGCTCAGCGCGCGCGCGACTCCACGAGGCGCCAGCCGGCTTCGGCCAGCGGGCGCGCTCGCTCGCCGCGCTCGCGCGCGTTCGGGTCGTTGGCGGTGCCGGCGATGACGCGCCCCATGATCCCCTGCGCGATGGCGGCCAGGCGGAACTCGGCGAAGGCGATGTAGAAGTCCCAGTGCTCGATGCCGGGACGCTTCGTGCGCCGGCAGTACGCGGCGAGGTACTCCGCCTCGGTCGGGATGCCGAGGGCGGCCAGCGGCGCGTCACGCAGGCCCTCCCACTCGTTGCCGAGGTGATAGGGCATGCAGTTGTAGGCGAGGTCGGCCATGGGATGGCCGAGCGTCGACAGCTCCCAGTCCAGCACCGCCACCACGCGCGGCTCGCTCGGATGCACGATCATGTTGCCGGGACGGTAATCGCCGTGCACGAGCGTCGTCTCGGCACTGGCCGGAATGTTCTTCGGCAGCCACTCCATGAGCCGCTCCATCGCCTCGATCTTCTCGGTCTCCGAGGCGCGGTACTGCTGGCTCCAGCGATGGATCTGGCGGGCGTAGTAGTCGCCGGGCCGCCCGAACTCCGCGAGGCCGACGGCGTTGTAGTCGACCAGGTGCAGGCGCGCGAGCACGTCGTTCATCGAGTCGTAGATGGCGCGGCGCTCGGCCGGCGTGGCGTCGCCGAGATTGGCGTCGCGGAAGATGCGACCGTGCACGCAGTCCATCACGTAGAAGATCGTGCCGAGGACGGCCTCGTCCTCGCAGAGCAGATACGGCTTGGGCACGGGCACCGTGGTGTGCGCGGCGAGCGCGGCCAGCACGCGGTACTCGCGGTCGACGGCGTGCGCGGAGGGCAGCAGCTTGCCCGGCGGCTTGCGGCGCAGCACGTACTCGCGTCCCCCGGCCTCGAGGTAGTAGGTCGGGTTGGACTGCCCGCCCCGGAACTGGCGGACGGTGCGCGGCCCGCGGAATCCCTCGATACGCTCACGCAGGTACCGTTCGAGCGTCCCCACGTCGAAGCGGTGGACGTCGCGGACCTCGGCGGTGCCCTCGATCACGGGTCAGCTCACCATGGCGAACGTGCGCTCGACGTTGCCGGCCAGGCCGGCGCGCCACGGACGATACTCGTCGTACGCGGAGAACGCCTTCTCGTACGTCGGCGCCAGCGCCGTCGTCACCCGCTGCTTGACCTCGTCGAGCGTGGCGCCGGCGGCGGCCTCGCGACGGACGGCCTCCACCATGTCGTGCACGTAGCCGCGGAAGGTCCGGAGCCAGTCGCGCCCCGCCACGTGGCCGTGCCCCATGACGAGGTGCGTGAAGTCCAGCTCGGCGAGACGGTCGAGCGTCGCCACCCAGTCCTCCGGGTAGCCGTCGCCCATGTAGGGCGTCCAGCCGATCACCGCGTCGCCCGTGATCACCACCTTCTCCTTCGGCAGGTAGACGAAGACGTCGCCCTCGGTGTGCGCGCGGCCCAGGTGCAGGAGCTGGATCTCGCGGTCGCGCCGGTAGAGCTTCATCGTCCGCTCGAAGGCGATGGTGGGCAGCGCGGGCGTCAGCGCCTTCACCTCGGCCAGGTACCCCTCGGCCAGACGCAGGTCGCGCTCCAGCGTCGCGCGCTGTGCCGGCGTGGCCGCCGCGAGGTCGGCGCGCAACCGGGCGATCTCCGCGGGCATGTTCCGCACGTGGTCGGCGATCCGCTTGAGGCCCTTCTTGACCATCGCCTCGCGCGTGATCTGGTTGGAGACGATCTCCGCGTCGGGATAGGCGGCCGGGTACGCCTCGTTGCCGTGCCAGTGGTCCCAGTGGAAATGCGTGTTGACCACGTAGCGCACGGGCTTGGACGTCAGCTCGCGCAGGTGCGCGATCACCACGCGCGCCGCCGACGGCTTGCTGTGCGTGTCGACGACCATCACGCCGTCGTCGCTCTCGATGATCGCGGTGTTGGAGTTGACCTTGTAGGCCGGCGCCGCCACCGCCACGTGCACGCCGTCGGCGACCTTCTTGATGTCGAAGCGCGCGTCACCACGCGCCGGTCCCTCGTCGGCGCAGCAGTCCATGGGGGCGTAAGGTACCACGTTGTATACTTCCGGACCGTGAGTGACCAGGGCAGCGAGCTCGCGGGCAGGGTCGCCATCGTCACCGGCGGCGGCCAGGGCATCGGCCGCGCCACCGCGCTGGAGCTGGCGCGGCTCGGTGCCGACGTCGTCGTGGCCGAGCTGAACGCCGAGGGCGCCGAGCGCACCGCCAAAGAGGTGCGGGGCGTCGGCGCCAAGGCGCTCGCGCTGCCCACCGACGTCACGAAGCTCGCCGACCTGACGCGCATGGTCGACCGCGTGCGCGCGGATTTCGGCCGCATCGACGTGCTCGTCAACAACGCCGGCATCTATCGCGCGGCGCTGCCCCTCGACGTCACCGAGGAGCACTGGGACACCATCATGACCGTCAATGCGCGCGCGGTGTTCTTCGCGAGCCAGGCCGTGCTGCCGGTGATGATCGCCCAGCGCCGCGGCGCCATCGTCAACCTCGCGTCGATGGCGGGCAAGATCGGCAGCCCGAACAACCTGCCCTACAACGTGAGCAAGGCGGCCGTGGTCAGCATGACCAAGAGCCTGGCGCTGGCGCACGCCAAGGACGGGATCCGCGTCAACTGCGTGTGCCCGGGCTTCGTCGAGACGGACATGTGGACCAAGGTCGCGCGCGACCAGGGCGCGGTGATGGGCATCTCCGCGGAGGAGTTCACGCGCCGGCGCGCCCAGGCGGTGCCGCTCGGGCGCATGGAGCGGGCCGAGGACGTCGCCGCCGTCATCGGATTTCTCGCCTCCGATCGCGCCGGCTACGTGACGGGGCAGGCGCTCAGCGTCGACGGCGGCCTCGTCATGCACGGCTGAGGCGCGCGCGCGTGGAATTCGACCCGACGACGCTGCCGCCCAACGGCATGTACAAGCTGCTCATCAGCTCGGTGGTGCCGCGCCCCATCGCGTGGGTGTCGAGCGTGGACGCCGCCGGCGTCCGCAACCTCGCGCCCTTCAGCTACTTCATGGCCATCACCGATGATCCGCCGACCATCGCCTTCTCGTCGTCGTTCCGCGGCGCCGGCACGGATGGCAAGAAGGACACGCTGCGCAACGTCGAGGCCACGCGCGAGTTCGTCGTCAACGTCGTCGACGACGCCCTCGCCGCGCGGATGAACCTCACCTCTGGCGAGTATCCGCCGGAGGTGGACGAGTTCGAGCTGGCCGGCCTCGCGGTGGCGCCGGCGACGCGCGTGCAGCCACCGCGCGTGGCCGAGGCACCGATCGCCATGGAGTGCCGCCTCGACCGCATCGTCCCCGTCGGTCGCGCCAACCTCATGCTCGGACGGATCGTCTACGTGCACGTGCGCGACGGACTCTACGACGCGGCCACCGGCCGGCTCGACATGCACCGCCTGCGGCCGGTCGGGCGCCTGGCCGGCAACCTCTACACGCACGTCCACGACATCTTCGAGATGAAGCGGCCGAACCCCGACTACCGCGGCTGAGCGCGGATCGCCGCCGCTGACCCAAGGAGCTCTCGCGTGCACGACCTCGTGATCGACAACGCCTCCGTCATCGACGGCCTGGGCGGGCCGGTGCGCGCCGGCGGCGTCGCCGTGACCGACGGCCGCCTCGTGGCCGTGGGCGGCGACCTCGGCGTCGCGCGGCGCCG
>QHSB01000541.1 GCA_003220335.1 Candidatus Rokuibacteriota bacterium | reverse complement strand
CGTGGGGTCCGGCACATTGCCCTCGACGCCGGCGCCGCCGAGCGGGTTCGGTCGGTCGAGCACGACCACGGCGACGCCGGCGCGCGCGCACGCACCCATGGCGAGGGCCAGCGTCCACTGGAAGGTGTAGTAGCGCGAGCCGACGTCTTGAAGGTCGACGACGAGGGTGTCGAGCCCGGCGAGCATCGGCGGCGTCGGCTCCCGCGTGGCGCCGTAGAGGCTGATCACCGGGAGTCCCGTGACGGGATCGCGCTCGTTCGCGATCGTCGCGTGATCTTGGGGCGCGCCCCAGATTCCGTGCTCGGGCGCGAACAGTCGCGCCAGGCGCACGCCGCGCGCGTCGGCGAGCAGTGTCGCCGCGTGCTCGAGGCGACGGTTCACCGACGCCTGGTGGCTGAGCAGGCCGATGGCGCGGCCCCGGAGGCTCGAGAGGTGATCGCGCAGGAGAACGTCGAGGCCGGTCAGGACGGCGGGCACGCTGCCGATGGTAGCGCAGCCGGTGATACCATGCGCGCCATGGCGCGCGGCCTCCGCTATGAGCGGCTCGCCACCGAGCGGGCCAACCGCGCGAGCGCGCGCCTGGACCGTCTCGACGCCCGGCGAATCGCCGCGCTGATGAATCGCGAGGACGCGCGCGCCGTGCGCGCAGTCGGGCGCGTCGCGCGCGAGATCGCCGCCGCCGTCGATCTGATCGTCGCCGCCCTCGGCGCCCGCGGCCGGCTGATCTTCGTCGGCGCCGGCACCAGCGGCCGGCTCGGTGTGCTCGAGGCCGCGGAGTGCCCGCCGACGTTCGGCACGCCGCCGAGCCGCGTGCAGGGGATCATGGCCGGCGGCCGCGCCTCCGTCTTCCGCTCGCGCGAGGGGGCCGAGGACGACGCGGAGGCGGGCGCCCGCGCCGTGCGGGCGCGCGCTCGCGCGGGGGACGTGGTGGTCGGCGTGTCGGCGAGCGGCGTCACACCGTTCGTGCGGGGCGGACTCGCGGCCGCGCGGCGCGCCGGCGCCCGGACCGTGATCGTCACGTGCAGCCGCGCGCGCGGCGTCAGCGCGAACGTCGTCATCGCGCCGGCGCCGGGCCCGGAGGTCCTCGCCGGCTCGACGCGGCTCAAGGCCGGCACCGCGACCAAGCTCGTGCTCAACACGCTGACCACGGCGAGCATGGCGCGCCTCGGCAAGGTCTACGGCAATCGGATGGTGGACGTTCAGCCGCGCTCGCGAAAACTGCGCGCGCGCGCGGCGCGGCTGGTGGCCGAGATCGGCGGCGTGTCGCCGGCTCGCGCGCACAAGCTCCTGGCGGCCGCCCGCAGCCGCGTGCCCGTCGCGATCGTGATGGCACGCAGACACCTGTCCGCTGACGCCGCGGCCCGCGCCCTCCGCGTGGCGGGATCCCTGCGCCCGGTCATCGAACGCGACGGCGGTCAGGGCCGCTTCACGCGGCGCTAGCTATCCCGGGGGCAGGCATCGGGTTTGCTGTCTCAGGGAGCGTGCAGTTGATCCGCTGCGCCTGGCACCCGCGATATCACGGCTATCCGCGCCTGCTGGGCGTCGCCTCGTGGCGCGGGCTGTCTGTGCACTTCGCTGACGGAATCTGCCCGACCTGTGCAACGCGCGTCACGCCCGACCGCGCCCGGCCCGTCCCGTCGTCGCCGACGCCGCGCTGGCCCGGCGCCGGCCGCGCGGCCGTGCTCTTCGTGGGTGTGCCGTTGACCGCCGCGCTCGTGCTGGCGGCAACGCCCCTGTCCGAGCCGCCGGTGCCGTCTCCGCCGGCGGTCGCCGCGCTGCCGTCCGCCGCGGCCGTGCCCGCCACCACGCACGCTTCGGACGCCGAGCCGCGCGTGTCACGCGTCGCGCTCGAGCGTGATTGCGACGAGGTCGTTCGCCGCGTCCTCGCCGCGCGCCGGTCGAACGCCCCGCGGCCCGTCGTCGTCCCCGCCCGGCCCGTCGTCATCACTCCCGCGCCGCGTATCGTCCCGGCGTCGCGTGTCGTAACCGTCGCGCACGTCGTGGGCCGTCCGCTCGCGCCGCCACCCATCGTCACGGTCGCCCGCGGCGTCGAACGCGTCGAGGCGCCTTGATATTGGGGGGCCCCGAGATGGCCCCCCAAACCCCCCAGCGCTCGTCACGCCCCGGCAGAGCCGTGGCGTTCCTCGATCTCGCGCTCGTGCATGGGCCCCGAGATGGTCCCCCAAACCCCCCAGCGCTCGTCACGCCCCGGCAGAGCCGTGGCGTTCCTCGATCTCGCGCGCCCCGGCGTCGCTGCTACGCGTGGCTGGGACCGGCGCTGTCCTCGAAGCGCACGGGCGTCTGGCCGCGCAGGTAGTCGAAATCGCACCCCTCGTTGGCCTGCAGCACGTGATCGAGGAACAGCCGGCCGTAGCCGCGTGAGAAGTGCGGCGGGCGCGGCTTCCAGGCTGCCTTCCGTCTCGCCAGCTCCTCGTCGCCGACGCGCAGCGTGAGCGTGCGTCGGGGCACGTCGAGCTCGATCTCGTCGCCGTCGCGCACGAGAGCCAGCGGTCCGCCCACCGCCGACTCCGGTGCCACGTGCAGGACGACGGTGCCGTACGACGTCCCACTCATCCGCGCATCCGAGATGCGCACCATGTCCTTTACGCCGCGCTGGAGCAGCCGCGCGGGCACCGGTGCGGCGCCCCACTCGGGCATGCCGGGGGCGCCCTTGGGGCCGACGTGCTTGAGCACGAGCACGGAGGTCTCGTCGATCGTCAGACTCGGATCGTCGATGCGCGCGTGGAGATCGGCGTGGTCCTCGAACACCACGGCGCGCCCGCGATGCGTGAGGAGCTGCGGCGACGCGGCCGAGACCTTGATCACCGCGCCGTCGGGGCACAGGTTGCCGGTGAGGATCGCCAGCCCGCCCTCGGGCGCCAGCGGCACGCCGAGCGGGCGGATGACGTCGTCGTTCCAGCAGCGCGCGTCGCGCACGTTGTCGACCAGCGACCGGCCGTTCACCGTCGGCGCCTCCGCGTGCAGCAGCGGCAGCAGCTCCTTCAGCACGACCGGCAGCCCGCCCGCGTAGAAGAAGTCCTCCATCAGATATTTCCCCGACGGCCGCAGGTTGAGGAGAAACGGCGTGCCGCGCGACAGCTCGTCGAAGCGCCGGAGCGTGAGCGGCACGCCGGCGCGCCCCGCCAGCGCGAGCAGGTGGATGACCGCGTTCGTCGAGCCGCCCACGGCCATGAGCGTGCGGATGGCATTGTCGAAGGCGCGGGCGCTGAGGATCTCCGACGGCCTGGGCCCGCCCACCGTTGCCATCTCGACGGCGCGGCGCCCCGCCAGCTCGGCCTGCGCCAGCCGCCGCGAGTCGGGCGCGGGAATGGCCGCGTTGCCCGGCAACGTCATCCCGAGCGCCTCCGCCATCGAGGCCATCGTGGAGGCGGTGCCCATCACCATGCAGTGGCCGGCCGAGCGCGACATGCACGACTCCGCCTCGCAGAGCTCCTCGTCGGTGAGCCGGCCCGCGCGCCGCTCGGCCCACAGCCGCCAGAGATCGGTGCCGGAGCCCAGTTCCTCCTGCCGCCACTTGCCACGCAGCATCGGCCCGCCGGTGACCATGATGGCCGGCACGTCGGCGGAGGCGGCGCCCATCAGCATGGCCGGCGTCGTCTTGTCGCAACCCGAAAGCAGGACGACCGAATCGAGCGGATACGCGCGGATGCACTCTTCGACGTCCATGGCCATGAGGTTGCGAAACAGCATCGTCGTCGGCTTCATGAGGACTTCGCCGAGCGAGATCGTCGGGAACTCGAGCGGGAACCCGCCTGCCGACAGCACCCCGCGCTTCACGGCCTCGGCGACCTGGCGCAGGTGGGCGTTGCAGTTGGTCAGCTCCGACCACGAGTTCGCGATGCCGATGACGGGCCGGCCGTCGAACATCAGGTCGCTGAAACCTTCGGTCTTGAGCCACGAGCGAGTGGCGAAACCGTCGAGATCCATGCGCCCGAACCAGTTGCGGCTTCGCAGGGTGTGTGTTGTCATGTGTCCCTCCGGGGCACCGATTATATCGACGGAGGAGTGCATGGCTCGGCTCGAGGGAAAAGTTGCGATCGTCACGGGCGGCGGCAGCGGCATCGGGCGCGGCATCGTGCTGGCGATGGCGAAGGAAGGCGCCGACATCGCGATCCCCGACATCCAGGTGCTCAACGCCGAGAAGGCGGCCGACGAGGTGAAGGCGCTCGGCCGCAGGGTGCTGGCGATGAAGTGCGACGTCACCAGCACCTCGGACGTCAAGCTGATGGTGGACCGCACGCGCGACGTGCTCGGCCGCATCGATGTGCTCGTGAACAACGCGGGCATCGCCTCGCCGCCCGGCATGCCGTTCACCAACAACACGGAGGAGGACTGGGACCGCACCTTCGCCGTGAACACCAAGTCGGTGTTCCTGACCTGCAAGGCCGTCACGCCGTACTTCCTCGAGCGCAAGGCCGGACGCATCATCAACATCGCGTCGATCGCGGGGCCGCTGGCGGCGGTGACGATGCCGGCGTACAGCGTGGCCAAGCAGGGCGTCATCACCTTCACGCGCGTGGTGGCCAAGGAGCTGGCCCCGCACCGGATCACCGTGAACGCGATCTGCCCGGGCGTGCTCTACACCGAGTTCTGGCAGAGGCTCGCGCAGCACATCGCCGATACCAACCCCGCGTTCAAGGGGATGACCGCGCGCCAGGTCTTCGAGAAGCGTGTGACCGACATCGTCCCCATGAAGTGCGAGCAGACGCCGGAGGACATCGGCAACGCCGCGGTGTTCCTGGCCTCCGACGAGGCCCGCTACATCACGGGCCAAGCGTTGATGGTGGATGGTGGATGCGTGATGTGGTGATGAGGTAGCGATGGATTTCGAGTTTAGTGAGAGGGAAGAGGCGTTTCGGAAGGACGTGCGGGCGTGGCTCGAGGGCAATGTGCCGGACGAGCTGCGCGGCAAGGCGTTCGCGTCGTCGCGGGCGGACGTCGACGAGGTGCGGCGGCTGCGCGCCTGGCAGAAGACGATGTGGGAGGCGGGTTACGTCGGCATGAACTGGCCGAAGGAGTTCGGCGGCCGCGGCGCTCCGCTCACCGAGCAGATCATCCTCTTCCAGGAGATGGCGCGCGCGGAGTCGCCGCAGTTCGTCAACCGCGGCGGCCTCTCGATGCTGGGCCCCACGCTGATGAAGTACGGCACCCCCGCGCAGCAGCGGCGGCATCTGCAGAAGATCCTGACCGCCGACGAGCTGTGGTGCCAGGGGTTCTCGGAGCCGAACGCCGGCTCCGACCTCGCCAATCTGCAGACACGCGCCGTCCTCGAGGACGACGCGTTCGTCGTCAACGGCCAGAAGGTCTGGACGTCGATGGCCCACGTCGCCGACTGGTGCTTCCTGCTCGTGCGCACCAACCCGGATGCCGCGAAGCACAAGGGCATCAGCTTTCTGCTCGTGGACATCAAGACGCCGGGCATCACCATCCGGCCGCTGCGCCAGCTGACGGGCGAGGCGGAGTTCAACGAGGTCTTCTTCGACAACGTGCGCGTGCCGAAGGACAACCTCGTCGGCACGCTGAACGAGGGCTGGGCGGTCGCCATCACCACCCTGGCCTACGAGCGCGACGTGCTGACCTTCATCCGCCACATTGCGCTCCGCAACGCGCTGCACCGCTTCGTCCGGCTGGTGAAGGAGCGCAAACGCGGAGGCGATCTGCTCGTGCGTCAGAAGGTCGCGGCGCTCTGGATCGGCGAGCAGGCGCTGCAGATGAACGCCTACCGCAGTCTCACCAAGATCCTGCGCGGCGGCGAGCCCGGACCCGAGGGCTCGACGTCCAAGCTCTTCTGGAGCCAGATCGATCAGGAGCTGGCGCAGGCGGCCACCGACGTCATCGGGCCCTACGCACAGATCGCCGAGGGCTCCGAGTGGGCGCCCGACGACGGGCAGTGGGAGTTTTACGAGTTGCTCGCCCGCGCGAGCGGCATCCGCGCCGGAACGACCGAGATCCTCAAGAACATCCTGGGCGAGCGCGTGCTCGGCCTGCCGAAGGACTGACCATGAGCGACCTCCTCTACGAGAAGAAGGACAAGATCGCGACCATCACACTGAACCGCCCCGACAAGCTCAACGCGTTCACGGGGCCGATGATCGAGGCGTGGGCGAAGTCG
>QHSB01000540.1 GCA_003220335.1 Candidatus Rokuibacteriota bacterium | reverse complement strand
ACTACGTCGCCGGCCGCACGGCGCGCGTGGCCGTCAACGAGACCGCGAAGCTGGCGAGCTCGTGGGACCCGGCGCGCCCGGACGAGAACGTGGAGTACTACCAATCGAAGGTGCTCGAGACCTGGGAGCGCTTCCGCCGCTTCACCGAGCAGGACGGCCTCGTCCCTTATATGGACGAGGCCCCGGAGTCGCCGCAGCTCAGCCTGTTCTAGATAAATGGGGGGCCCCGAAATGGCCCCCATACCCATGGCCCCATACCCTTGATAACGCGACGGCGCGCTCCTCGATCACCCTGCTAGCGCCGCCAGCCGCCTCCGCCGCCCGGAGGGCCGCCCGGCCGCCCCCCGCGGTCGCCGCGCGGGCCACCACCGCCCCCGGCACCACGCTGGGGCTGTGGGCGCGCCTCGTCGACGACCAGGTTGCGATCGCGGAAGAGCCGCCCATTGAGCATCTCGACCGCCTTCGTGGCCTCTTCTTTCGTCGCCATCTCGACGAAGCCGAACCCGCGCGGCCGGCCCGTGAACTGGTCGGTGATGATCCGCACGGTCTCCACGGTCCCCGCCTGCGCAAACAGCTCGCGCAGGTCTTCTTCCGTCGCCTGGAAGGAAAGATTGCCGACGAACAACTTTGCCGCCATCTCGCGAACCTCCTGCCCTCGTTGAAAGCGGCGAGATACGGAACCCCAGCCAGCGCTAGGGGGAAAGATAATGACAGGAGGCAACGCATGTCAAGGAGCCTGCTGGGCCGAATAACTTTGGGTGGCCTCCGAGCCCTCGACGCCTCAGGCGTAGACGCCGCGCGTCGCGCCGCCGTCCACCGTGATGCAGATGCCCGTGATGAACGAGGCGCGCGCGGAGGCCAGGAAGCACACGACGTCGGCGATGTCCTGGGGCGTCGCGATCCGGCCGAGCTTGTAGGGCGCTTCCGCGGCCGCGCGCATCTCGCCGACGGTCTTGCCCGCCGCCTTCGCTTGCTGCTCCATCAGCTGATCCCAGCGCTCCGTGCGCGTGGCCGCCGGCGACACGGCCGTGACGAGGACGCCGCACTCCGCGCCGAGGTCGGCGAGCCCCTTGGTGAAATTCACGAGCGCCGCGTTGGCCGCGCCGCCCGTGAGATAGGTCGCCGTCGGGTTGCGCGCGGCCGCCCCGGTGACGTTGACGATGCGGCCGCCGCCCTGGGCCTTCATGATCGGGAACACGGCGCGCGCCATGCGGATGTACCCCATGAGCTTGAGGCTCCAGTCGTCGAGCCACTGGGCGTCCGGGATCTCGAGGAAGCCGCCGCCGCGGATCGCGCCGGCGTTGTTGACGAGCACGTCGATTCGGCCGCCACCGGCACGTTTGGCCTCCGCGACGACGCGCTCCACCTCCGCCAGCTGTGAGAGGTCGGCGCCGATGGCGACGGCGTCTTTCTTACTGCGGGCGCGCGCCTCGGTGGCCAGCTTGTCGAGCGCCGCCTTGTCGCGCGCCACCGCGACCACGCGCGCGCCCTCGTCGGCCATCCCGAGCGCGATCGCGCGGCCGATGCCGCGGCTGGCGCCCGTCACCACCACCACCTTGTCGTTGAGCTCGAGGTTCATACGCTCTCCTCTCTCTCGCTCGCCTGACTGCGCTCCGGGAACGGCGGCGGCGTCGCTGCCGGCAGTCGCGTCACCGCCTCCGATGTCGCGCGCGCGAAGGCGTCGAAGTCGCGCCCGCCCAGCCGTCGCCCGCGCAGGCGCGCCGCCGCCTCGGTCAATAACGATCGCGCGCCGGCGACGTTGTCGTTGGCGAGGTGCTGCCAGCCGACCGCCGCCTGGATCACGCCCTGCAGCGCCTCCCGCGTCGGGCCGCTCGCCGCCATCCAGTGGGGCTCGAGCAGCTCGTGCACCTCGAAGTGCAGCCCCGCCCCGTAGAGCCTGGCCGCGGCCTCGAGGGCTCCGTCCACGCCGCGCGCCGAAGACCGCGGCATCGCGCCAGGGCCTCGCTGGCCCGCCGCGCGCGCACCGCGAGAAGCGCCGCCCACTGCCGCTCGTCGACCGCCAGCCAGGCGTCAGGCGCCTCCGCCAGCGCCGCCAGCGCGCGCCGCGCCCCCGCATCGTCGACGGCCTCCAGAATCGTCGCGGCCAGCCTGTTGCGCAACCCGAGCGGCAGCGTGCGGATCACCCGATCGATCGCGGCTCCGACTCCGGCGGAGGCTGAAACGGCACCGCCGGCACGGGCGACGCCGCCACCGGCGGCGGCGCCTGGCGGCGCGCGGCCATGCGCCGGCTCGGAGTCGGGGGAGGCAGGCGCTCGGCGCGGCTGCCGGCCAGCAGGTCGTGGAACGCGCGCTTGTCCTTGCGCAGCCCGCCCACGATGTGGCCGATCCCGAAGGTGAAGACGAGCGCCGCCCAGAATGCGATCGCGCGCAGGAAGGAGGCGCCGAGCGGCAGCGCTTCGCCGTCCAGGGCGACGACGCGAACACGCGTCGCGAGCTTGCCGAGCGTCTGGCCGGCGATCGTGTGCAGCACCGTGGGATACGCGACGGCGAACACGAACGTGAAGAAGGCGACTGCGCCCATCACCCCCTCGGCGTCGGAGCGAAAGCGCACCCTGGCGATGACCTGCAGCAGGAACTGCACGACCATGATCACGAGCAGGTCGATCAGGAACGCGACGAGCCGGATCCAGAAGCCGGCGGGGTGCGTGACGGCCGAAATCGTCCCGTTCATGGCGCGTATAATACGCGCATGATCTCGGTGCGCGACGGGCAAGCGCAGATTCTGGCCCGCATCGGCGCGCCGCTGGCGCCCGAGCTGGTGCCGCTCACGCGCGCGCCCGCGCGCGTCCTCACCGACGACTTCGCCGCGCCCTTCGACGTGCCGCCCGCCGACAACTCCGCCGTGGACGGCTACGCGGTCGGCAGCGCGGACATCCCGGCCGGCGGCACCCGCGACCTCGTCGTGATCGGCGACCTCGCCGCCGGGTTCGTTTTCGAGGGCAAGCTCGGCGCGGGCCAGACCCTGCGCATCATGACAGGGGCGCCGATGCCGGCGGGCGCCGACACCGTCTATCCGCAAGAAGTCGTGCAGCGCCAGGGCGACCGTGTCACCGCTGGGCCCATCGACAAGGGCGCCAACGTCCGCCTCGCCGGCGAAGACGTCGAGATGGGCGCGGTCGTCATCGAGGCCGGCACCGTGCTGCGGCCACAGGAGATCGGCCTGATAGCCTCGCTCGGCGCCTGGCAGGTCGCGGTGCGCCGGCGGCCGCGCGTGGCCCTGCTGTCGACCGGCGACGAGGTGGCCGAGCCGGGCTCGCCGCGCCGCCCCGGCCAGATCTACGATGCCAACCGCTTCACGCTGCGCGGCTCGATCGAGCAGTGCGGCGGCGAGGTGATCGACCTCGGCATCGTTCCCGACGTGCGCGACGCGTTGCGCGCCGGGCTCGAGGACGCCGCGCGCGCCGCCGACGTCGTCGTCACCTCCGGGGGCGTCTCCGTCGGCGTCTACGACCTCGTGAAGGACGTCCTTTCCGAACTGGGCGCCATCGACTTCTGGCAGGTCGCCATGCAGCCCGGGCGCCCCTTCGCCGTGGGCCGCATCGGCGGCGCGCTCTTCTTCGGCCTGCCCGGCAACCCCGTGGCCTCGCTGCTGTCGTTCATGCTGTTCGTGCGCCCGGCCCTCTACAAGCTGGCGGGCCGCCGCCGGCTCTTCCCCCAGACGTGGCAGGCGCGCGCGCTGGAGCCGATGCGCAAGAAGACGGGCCGCACCGAGTACAAGCGCGGCATCCTGGCGTTTCGCGACGGCGACTGGGAGGTGTGCACGACGGGGCCACAGGGCTCGGGCATCCTGTCGTCGATGGTGGCCGGCAACTGCCTCGTCATCCTCGACGAGGCACGTGGCGACGTCGCCGCCGGCGAGCGCGTGACCGTCGAGCCGTTCGAGGCGCTCTGACGATGGCCGCCGCCCTCACCATCGAGCTCATCGACCGCGCCCGCGAGACGGTACCGGCGCTTCTCGACGACGCGGCGCGACGCCTGCCGCGCCTCGTCTACGCGGATATGAGAGTGGAGGTCACGGAAAGCCGCCACGCGATCGCGGAGAACGGCGCCGAGCGCTCCTCCGGCGACGACTACGCCTGCACCGCCGGCGTCCGCGTGCTCGCCGGGGACCGCACGGTGGCGCCCGGCTGGATCGGGATCGTGCTCGGCGCCGCCGACGTGCCGGACCTCGAGCGGCGCCTGGCGGAGGCGCTCGAGCGCGCGTATCGCCGCGCGATGGCCAACGCCGAGCACAAGGCCACCGCGCGCGAGAAGTTCGGGCCCCTCGGGGACGCGCTGGCGGATCTGCGCCTCCACCCGGTGGACGTCCGCCTGGACGTCGTCCCGGCCGTCTATCGGATCGACCCGCGCAGCGTGCCGCTGGCCGACATGGTGACCGTGGCCACGGAGGTCTCGCGCGCGATCGCCGCCGCGCAGCCGAGCGTCCGCTACAACTGGGTCCCGGTGCTCACGCAGCTCACGCGCGAGCTGTTCGCCTCCACCGAGGGCGCGCTGATCGATCAGGCCTTCGCCCTGACGCAGGGCGCGGCCTCCGTGGTCGCGGTCGGCACCGAGACGAGCCAGGAGCTCTATGACGTGATGGGGCACCAGCGCGGCTGGGAGATCATCGGCGAGGGCGTCGGCGAGTCCCTCCTCACCTTCCCGCCCTTCAGAGACTTCGCGCTGGCCCTCGCGCGCGACGCGGCCGAGCTGGCGGCGGCCCCGGCGCTGCCGACCTCCGAGCGCGAGGTGGTCGTGGTCACCGACCCGCACTACAACACGCTCGTCTCGCACGAGATCGTCGGCCACCCGGCCGAGCTGGACCGCGCGCTCAAGATGGAGACCGCGTACGCGGGACGCTCGTGGCTGCTCGCCGATCTCGAGGCCCACCAGGTGGGCCGCCGCATCGCGTCGCCGCTGGTGACCGCGTACTCGGATCCCGCGCTGCCGGGCTACGGCCATTACGCGTACGATCACGAGGGCACCCCGGCCCGCCGCGTGACGCACATCGACCGCGGCATCTTTCGCGGCTTCATGAACAGCCGGCAGACGGCCGCCGTCTTCGGCGGCCAGCCCAACGGCCACTTCAAGGCCACGAGTGCTTCGCTGGTGCCGCTGATCCGCATGTCCAACACCGTCTTCGACGGCGGTGACGCCGATCCCGCGCGCATCATCGGCGACGTCGACCGCGGGTACTACCTGGTCGGCCATCGCATCCCGTCGATCGCCGAGAGCCGCGAGAACTTCCGCATCTCGGCGCGCAAGGTCTACGCGATCGAGCGCGGCGAGCTCACGCGCCTCTATCGCGACGGCGGCATCGCCGCCGACACGCGTGACTACCTGATGAAGGTGGACGCCGTCGGCCGTGACTTCCGGCTCTACCCGATCCCCAACTGCGGCAAGGGGCAGCCGATGCAGAGCAAGAAGCTCGGTAACGGCGGGCCGACGATGCGCAGCCGCGCCCGCGTGC
>QHSB01000539.1 GCA_003220335.1 Candidatus Rokuibacteriota bacterium | reverse complement strand
CTCGATCCACGTCTCGATCACGTCCGGCGTGAAGACGTCGCCCTTCAGCAGCCAGTCATTGCTCTTCTCGAGATTGTCGAGCACGATCGACAGGTCGCCCGGCAGCTGCTTGATCTTCTTCTGCTCCGCCGGCGGCAGCTCGTAGAGGTCCTTGTCGACCGGCTTGCCCGGATCGATCTTGTTGGCGACGCCGTCGAGGCCCGCCATCACGCACGCCGCAAACGAGAGATACGGATTGCACGTCGGGTCCGGCGTGCGGAATTCGATGCGCTTGGCGCCCTCCGCCTTGGAGTACATGGGAATCCGAATGGCGGCAGACCGATTGCGCTGGCTGTACACGAGGTTGATCGGCGCTTCATAACCGGGCACGAGCCGCTTGTAGGAGTTGGTCGACGGCGCAATCAGCGCCAGCAGCGCGGGCGCGTGCTTGAGGATGCCACCGATGTAGTAGAGGCAGGTCTTGCTGATGTCCGCGTATCCGCCGCGCTCGTAGAAGAGGTTCTTGCCGCCCTTCCACAGCGACTGGTGCGTGTGCATGCCCGAGCCGTTGTCCTGGAACAGGGGCTTGGGCATGAACGTGGCCGTCTTGCCCCACTTCCGCGCGGTGTTCTTCGCGCAGTACTTGTACCAGAGAACCTTGTCGGCCATCTTCGTGAGCGTGTCGAAGCGCATGTCGATTTCCGTCTGACCGCCGGTCGCCACCTCGTGGTGGTGCACCTCGACGCGCACGCCGACCGACTCGAGCGCCAGCACCATGTCCGAGCGGATATCCTGGAACTTGTCCATCGGCGGGACCGGGAAGTAGCCCTGCTTGTAGCGCGGCTTGTAGCCGAGGTTCGGCCGGTCCGGCGTGCCCTCCTGCCCCGTGTTCCACGCGCCCGCTTCCGAGTCGATGAAGTAGTAGCCGCTGTTGTAGTTCTGGTCGAACCGGATCGAGTCGAAGAAGAAGAACTCGAGCTCGGGACCGATATAGATCGTGTCGGCCACGCCCGACTTCTTGACGTACGCCTCGGCCTTCTGCGCGATGTAGCGCGGATCGCGCGTGTATGGCTTGCCCGTCACCGGGTCCTTGACGTTGCAGATGAGCACCAGCGTCGGAACGGCCGTGAACGGGTCCATCTGCGCGGTCGTCGGATCGGGGATCAGGAGCATGTCGGACTCGTCGATCGTCTGGAAGCCGCGGATCGACGAGCCGTCGAAGCCGAGACCATCCTCGAAGATGTCTTCCTTCAGCTCGGACATCGGGATCGAGAAGTGCTGCCAGAGACCGGGCAGGTCGATGAAGCGCAGATCGACGATCTTGACGCCTTTCTCCTTGGCCAGCTTGAGGACGTCCTTGGGGGTCATTCGGTGTGCTCCTTCTCCCTCTCCGTAGAGTGGTGACTGAAAACGTCGGACCGACGGCGCCTTCGGCGCCGCCGGCCCGCATACCTTAGGGCAACTGACGGAGCGAAATCAAGCAGCCGGCCGTCAGTGACTCATCGACGGTCGCGGCTTCGCCTCCGCGGCGCGCATGGCGTCCGCGAACGGACCGGTGGCCGACGAGAACTCGCCGTATTGCCCGCCGCCCAGCGCGTACGCCGTCTCCGAATGCTGCGAGAGGTCGAGTCCCGCCGCCTCGTCCTCGTCGCTCACACGCAGCCCGACCAGGGCGTCCACGACCTTGAGAATCACCCACGTCAGGACGACGGCCAGCGCGATGGTGGAGACCACCGCGATGACCTGGGTCCACAGTTGGCCGGGATTGCCGAAGAAGAGGCCGTCGGCGCCGGCGTCGTTGATGGCCTTGGAGGCGAACAGGCCGGTGGCAAGCGCGCCCCAGGTGCCGCCCACGCCGTGCACGTCGACGACGTCGAGCGAGTCGTCGTAGCCGAACCGCGACTTGAGGTTGCACGCCGTGTAGCAGAGCGCGCCCGCCACGGCGCCGATGACGATCGACGAGAGCGGGCCGACGAAGCCGGAGGCCGGGGTGATGGCCACGAGCCCGGCCACCGCGCCCGAGGCGGCGCCGAGCACGGTCGGCTTGCCGCGGGTCGCCCACTCCGTGAACATCCAGCCGAGCGCCGCCGCCGACGCGCCGGTATTGGTGGCGAGGAATGCGCTGGCGGCCAGCCCGTTGGCCTCCAGCGCGCTGCCCGCGTTGAAGCCGAACCAGCCGAACCACAGCAGCCCGGCGCCCATCACCGTCATCGGCAGATTGTGCGGCTGCATCGGCTGGTGCCCGTAGCCGCGCCGCCGGCCGAGTACGATCGCGCAGACGAGCGCCGAGATGCCGGACGAGATGTGCACGACGGTGCCGCCGGCGAAGTCGAGGGCGCCCAGCTTCTTGAGCCAACCGCCGTCGCCCCAGACCCAGTGCGCGAGCGGATCGTACACGAGGGTCGCCCAGAGCAGCGTGAAGAGCAGGAAGGCCGAGAATTTCTTGCGCTCGGCGAAGGCGCCGGTGATCAGCGCCGGCGTGATGATCGCGAACATCATCTGGAACAGCATGAACGCGGTGTGCGGGATCGTCTTACTGTACGCGTCGAAGGGCTCGGGGCCGACGCCGCGGAGGCCGATCCACTCCAGCCCGCCGATGATGCCGCCTTTGTCGGGGCCGAAGGCGAGGCTGTAGCCCCACAGGACCCACTGGATCGAGATGATCGCCATGATGATGAAGGACTGCATCAGCGTGGCGAGGGCGTTCTTCTGGCGCACCATGCCGCCGTAGAAGAGGGCGAGCCCGGGCGCGGTCATGAGCAGCACGAGCGCGGAGGCGCTCAGCATCCAGGCGGTGTCGCCGCGGTCGATTTTCGACCCCGCCGGGGCCGGCGACGCAGGGGCCGCGGGCGCGGCGCTGCTCGGGGGCGCGGCCGGCTGCTGGGCGAGGACCGCGCTGGCGGTGGCGCCGAGCACGAGCAGCGTGAGCAGGGCCAGGGTCAGTCGCTTCACGCGAATCTCCTTATGTTGCCGTCGGCGCGCTCCGCGCCCGGCGGTCGGCGAATCAAAGCGCGGATTGATCCCGCTCGCCCGTGCGGATGCGGATCGCCGTCTCCACCGGCGACACGAAGATCTTGCCGTCGCCGATGTTGCCGGTCTTGGCCGCGGCCGCCACGACCTCGGCCACCTTGTCCACGAACTGGTCGGGTACGACGACCTCGATCTTGATCTTCGGGAGGAAGTCCACCGTGTACTCGCCGCCCCGGTACAGCTCCGTGTGGCCCTTCTGCCGGCCGAAGCCGCGCACCTCGGAGACGGTCATGCCGATCACGCCGATGCCGGTGAGCGCTTCCTTGACGTCGTCCAGCTTGAACGGCTTGATGATCGCCTCGATTTTCTTCATCACGGCCCTCCGATCGTGGACGTACGAGCAACGGACGTGCCGCGCCCGACCCGCCTTAAGCGTGCGATTTCAGATGATTCGGTGACCCCCACCGGGCTCACGCCTGCCCAAATCCCGGGCAGTGGCCGGGCGCCTGCTCAGGCTTCGGGCGGCGGGACGGGCTCGGAGGCTACGGGCGGCGCTGCGGGATGTTGTGCTTGCGCATCTTGGAATAGAGCGTGGGACGGCGCAAGCCCAGGAGCGCCGCCGCGGCCTGCTTGTTCCAGCGCGTGGACTCGAGCGCTTTGAGGATGGACGCGCGCTCGATCTCCTCCAGCGAGCCCGCCGGCACCTCCGACGGCGCGATGGCCGTGCCGCCGCCCTCCCCCGCCGCGTGCTGGAGGGACTCCGGCAGGTCGGCGAGCGTGATCTCCTTGCCGCGCGCGACGAGCACGGCGCGCTCGAGCGCGTGCTGCAGCTCGCGGACGTTGCCCGGCCACGAGTACGACAGCAGGCGCCGGTACGCCTCCGGCTCGATGGCGTCGGCGCCGCGCTGGTGCTTGGCGCGGTAGCGGTCGAGGAAGGCGCGCACGAGGATCGGCACGTCCTCGCGGCGCTCGCGAAGCGGCGGCACCGCGATGGTCACGGTGTTGATGCGGAAGTAGAGGTCCTGGCGGAGGCCGCCGTCCTTCACCGCCTGCTCGGGGTTGCGGTTGGTCGACGAGAGCAGGCGGAAGTCCACGGGGATGGACTTGGCGCCGCCGATCCGCCGCACCACGCGCTCCTCGAGCACCCGCAGGAGCTTGGCCTGGAGGTCCGGCGGCATCTCGGTGATCTCGTCGAGCAGGAGCGAGCCCTTGTGCGCCTCCTCGAGCAGCCCCACCTTCTCCATCGTCGCGCCCGTGAACGAGCCCTTGGTGTGGCCGAAGAGCTCCGACTCGATGAGGTCCTTGGGCAGCGCCGCGCAGTTGATCTTGACGAACGGCCCGTCGCGGCGGCCCGAGCGCTCGTGCAGCGCGTTGGCGATCAGCTCCTTGCCGGTGCCGCTCTCGCCGAGGATCAGCACGTTGGCGTCGGCGTCGGCCACCGACGCGATGGTCTCCAGCACCCGCTGAATGCCGGGGGCGGAGCCGAGGATCTCGCTGTCCGCCGACTGGTCGGCGAGCCGCCGCCGTAGCTCCGTGTTCTCGACGACGAGCTTGCGGTGCTCGAGCGCGTTCTTGACGAGTCCCACCACCTCGTCGGGATCGAACGGCTTCTCGAGCACGTAGAAGGCGCCGGCGCCCTTGGTCGCCTCCATCGCCTTGCGCACGGAGCCGTAGGCGGTGATGACGATGACCTCCATCGCCGCGTCGCGCGCCTTCAGCTCGCGCGTGAGGGTGAGGCCGTCGCCGTCGGGGAGCATCAGGTCCACGATGGCCGCCTGCACGTCCGTCTGCGCCACCGCGGCCAGCGCCGTGCGCACGCTGCCGGCCAGGCGGACGCTCATGCCTTCCGACTCCAGCGTGAGGCGGAGACCGTCCGCGATCGAGGCCTCGTCGTCCACCACGAGCACGGTATGGCGACTCACGTGGCCGTGCCCTCCGCGCGCCGCGGCACGGGCTCGATCGTCAGCCGCGCCACCACGCGCGTGCCCTGCCCCACCACGCTGTGCACGCTCAGCTCGCCGCCGTGCAGGTCGATCACCGAGCGCGCAATGGCCATGCCGAGGCCGGTGCCCTGGGGCTTGGTGGTGAAGAAGAGGTCGAAGATCCGCGACAGCGTCTCGTCGGGCATGCCGCCGCCGGTGTCTTCGATCGTCACCGTCAGCGCCTTGGTGTCGGCGGCCCACGCGGTGGTCACGGTGAGGCGCCCGCCCGGCGCCAGCGACTCCAGCCCGTTGAGGATCAGGTTGAGGAACGCCTTGCGCAGCTCGCGCGCGTCGAGCATCGCCTGTGGCGGAGCCGTCGGATCGTAGATGCGAAAGATCTCGATGCCCTCGGTGGTGATGCGCGCCTGGGCGAACGACACGCACTCGTCGAGCAGCGCGTGCAGGGCGACCGGCGCCCGGTGCAGCTCCGGCGGGCGTCCGAAGGCGGTGATCTCGGACACGACGGCCGCGAGGTGATCGACGGTGCCGGAGATCTTTTGCGCGAGGGCCGCGCCGTCGCCGTCGCCGGTCTTGGTCAGCCGTTGCTCGAGGTGCCGGGCGTAGAGCCGCAGGCCGGCCAGCGGATTCTTCAGCTCGTGCGCCACCTGGGTGGCCATGCGGCCGAGGGCGGCCAGGGCGCCGCTGCGCAGCCGTTCCAGCTCGTGAGTGTTGCGGATGGCCACCGCCGCCTGCGACGAGAAGAGCGCCAGCAGCTCGAGGTCGTCCTCGGTCGGCTCCACGCGCGAGGGCGTCTCGATGACCAGCGCGCCCGCGGGCCCGCGCTGCACGAGCAGCGGCGCCGCCACGATCGCGCCGGTCTCGATACCCGGGAACGTGGTGGGCACGCCCTTGTCCATGGCGGCGCGGGCCGCCGTCTCGAGCGCCGGCCACGAGGGCGGCGGCGAGCCGGCGCTCGCCATCGGCAGCAAGCGTCCCTGTTGCAGCTGGAAGACGACGCAGCGCTCCGCCTCCGTCGTCTCCACCGTCGCCTGCGCCACCGCGTCGAGCACGCGGTCCATCACGCCGGACGACGCGAGCGTCTGGCCCACGGCCAGGAGCCGCTCGCGGTCGCGGGCCCAGCGCCGCGTGGCCAGCGCGCGGCCGATCTTGGCCCGCAGCTCGTCGCGGACGAACGGCTTGGTGAGGTAGTCGAAGGCGCCGCGCTGCACGGCGTCCACCGCCGTCTCGATCGTGCCGTGCGCGGTCATGATGAGCACGGGCAGCCGCGGCTGGCGCTCGTGCAGGCTCTCCATCAGGCGGATGCCGTCCATCGGCTCCATGCGGAGGTCGAGCAGCGCCAGGTCGAAGCGCGCATCCTCCGTCGCGCCCAGCGCCGTCTGCGCGTCGCGCGTGGCCATGACGTCGAAGCCCATGGCCGTCAGCCGCATCTCGAGCACCTCGAGGATGGCGGCATCGTCGTCGACCACTAATACACGTCGCGTCATCGGCGGCGCTCCAGGCGCAGGTCCATCTCCTTGATACGCTCGAGGTCGGCGCGCAGCTTGTCGGTCTCGGCCTGGCGCGACATCACTTCCTGGCGCAGGCGGGCCACGTCCTCACGGAGCTTCGTCACCTCCGATTCGCGCGCGCGCAGCTCGCTGCGCAGCCGGGCCAGTTCCTCGCGCGTGGTCACGATGGCGGCCACGGTATCCCGGCTCTCCAGCGCGCGCGCGGCAGCGGGGTCCTCGGGATAGCGCGTGAGGAACTCGTCGTAGAGGGCGAGCGCCTGACGGAAGCGCAGCTCGTCGGCGGCGCGATCGGCGCGCACGAGCAGCAAGGCGGCGGGGCGGAACGGCCACCAGGACGAGGTCGCGCAGCCGCCGAGCGCCCCCGCGACGAGCACGACGGCCAGCGCGCTCACCAGATATCTCATGGCTCGCGCGGCACGAGAACCGTGAACCGGCTCCCCTTGCCCTCCTGCGACTCCACCGTCACGCGGCCGCCATGCGCCAGCACGATGCCGCGCACGACGGCCAGGCCGAGGCCGGTGCCCCCGCGATCATTGTGCGCCTGCCGCCACGACTCGAAGATTTGCGGCAGCGCCGCCGCCGGGATGCCGACGCCGGTGTCCTCCACCTGGATCTCGATCTCCGGCCCCGCGTCGATGAGCCGCACGGTGACGCGGCCCCCGCGCGGCGTGAAGCGGACGGCGTTCGCCACGAGGTTCACGACGACCTGCACCAGCCGGTCCTCGTCGCCGCGCGCGTCGAAGCGGTCGCCCACGCGCTCGCGCGTGAGCGTGAGCGCGCCCTCTTCCGCCTGCGGCCGCAGCTCCTCGACCGCGCGCCCGACCACGCTGGCCAGGTCCACGCGCTCGCGCGCCAGCGGCAGCACGCCCGCGCGCAGCCGCGACAGCTCGAGCATCTGGTTGACGAGCCGCAGCAGCCGGTCCGTCGAGTGACCGATCACCGTCACCAGGCGCGCCTGCTTGGCGTTGAGCGAGCCGGGCACGCCGTCGCGCAGCAGGTGCGCCGCCTCGCGCACCGAGGTGAGCGGCGAGCGCAGCTCGTGCGAGAGCGTGGCGTAGAACTCCTCCTTGGTCTCGTCGATGCGCCGCAGCTGCGCGGCCATGGCATTGAAGGAGCGGGCGAGCCCGCCGATCTCGTCGCGCGCCACGTCCGGGATCGGCTCGCGGTAGGAACCGGCGGCCACCGCGGTCGTGGCCGCCGACAACCGCCGCAGCGAGTGCGTGATGCGGTAGGCGAGGGCGGCGGTGCTGACGAGTGCCAGCACCACGGCCGCGCCGAGGGCGAGGAGCACGCCGGTCCACGTGCGCGCCTCCAGGCGCCCCGCCTCCGCCTGGGCGCCGGCCACGCGCGCGTACGTCGCCTCCATCAG
>QHSB01000538.1 GCA_003220335.1 Candidatus Rokuibacteriota bacterium | reverse complement strand
TGGGCGATCAAGAGACCGATCGCCTGACCGCTCGTGTTGTCGTCGGAGAAGTGGATGCCCCCGTAGAGCCGCGACAGGCCGGCCTGATTCGCGGCATCGCTGAACGTCGCGAACGACAGCGTCGTGGGAACCGCCGGGATCCCCGGCTCGACGCGTCCGAAGTTCGCCGGTATGACCGTCGAGAATCCGAAGTTGTCGCTGCCCGTGAACAGCCTCAGGACCTCGGCGCTCGACCGTGAGAACGTCGAGTGCCCCGAGTAGTATCCCGGGAAGGGCGGCGTCAGATTGCTGCCCGGGTTGTACGGCATCCATTTCTCACCCGGGATGTCCTCCGTCGGCCTCCCGGGGCCTCCCCAGGCGTTGATGATCTGACCCTGCGTCGTGTCGCGGATCGCGGTGATCGGGCGCACGCCGTCGTACTTGCGCTTGATGTGCCAGCCCACGATGCTCGCGTCGAACGACGCGTTGTGCATCGCGAAGAACATCTTCACGGCCTGATCGGTCGTGTGCTGGTCGCGCTGCGAGACGAACTGGGCGAACAGCCCCCAGTGGCCGGGCGGCAGCTCGGAGTCCGGGCCGTCGGCCCAGTACTCGACGATCAGCTTGCGCGTGGCGTCCAGGGCTCTGCTGAACTGGATGATGTCGCTCACGTCCGTCTGGTAGTGCCCAGTGTTCTTGAGGAAGTCCGGCGGCGCGATCTGTCTGTCGAACTGGTCCGCCGAGGTGAGCGCGAACGGCGTGACCCTGTGCCAGTGCGCGCCCACGAACGTCTGTCTCGCGTGGTTGACGAAGACCAGTGGCTGCCAGCGATTCGGATCCGCGATGTTCGGCCACGGCAGCGAGGGATTGATGAACGCGTCCGAGGCCGGACACGTCGCCAGCAACGGCGTGCAATAGCCCATGAGCGGATTCGACGGCACGTAGGGATCGTAGTTGGCGGCGACGTAATCGGCATATGGCCCCGTCGTGGCACCGCCCGGGCCCGAACACGGCAGCGGCTGCAGCGCGGCCGGCGCGTGAGGCGGACAGGGCGCCGGCGTCTGGTCGGCGTACTGATTCGAGCCGTCGTGTCTCCGGGCGTCGATGACCGCTTGCGCCGCGACGTTCCCGACGCCGGCCGGCGTCGTCGCATCCATCGTCGACGCTTCAGACGGTTCGTACCCGTGGGCGACCAGCGCGGCGCGCAGACGCCCACTGGGTGTCGGAGGAGTCGGGGCGGGGGGGACGTTGTAGGAGCCATCGTCCGGATAGAGGTTCAGCAGACAGCGATAGGCCGCAAAACTAATGGCCTTGGCCTTGTTGGCGTCGGTGCGTTCGGCCGCCGGCCGTCGCAGGTTGCCACCGAGAACCGTTCCGACGGCGACGGGGTCGTACGCGGCCCACGCGTCGTACATGCAGGTGTGCGCGATCGCCAGCGCCCGCGCCACCATCGGCGGGCCGTTGCGCAGGGCCTTGCTCAGGCGCACTTCGGCCAGCGCCGCGTTGTTCCAGTCGCTGACGACGGTCGCCGAGGCGGTGCTCGCGAGCAGCACTGATGCGACGAACGTCGCCGTCACGGGTAGGAGGGTGATTCGCCTCGGCACGATTCGACCGATGAACCCTCGATCCATGGTGGCCTCCCCAAGGGTGTGCATCGTGGCGCTCATGAGCTCGTGTAGAGAGGATGCGAGAGCTATACCCCCATAGTTCCCGTGTCAACGTATTTCTACCAATGACGGCCGGCGCGGCGGCGGCCGAGCGCGACAGCGTATACTCCCGTGGCGATCCGTCACAGGGAGGCTGCCATGCTGGTGTTGAGGGGCGGTACGCTGGTCAACGCCGCTCGCCCACGTCACGATCTTGCAGACGCCGGATCGGAGCCGGCCGGTTGTCAAGGACGGCGCGATCGCGGTGCGCCGGTGAGCGCCTTCCCATGACCGAACGCGAGGCGCTGGCGGTGTTGCGAGGCGACGATCCCGTGCGGGCGGCCCGCGCGGCGGCCGCGCTGTGGCAGCTGTGGCACCAGTCGGGTGACGCGCAGCTCGACGCACTCCTCCTCGAGGGGATCGAGGCGATGCAGCGTCAGCAGCTCGCGGAGGCCGACACCGTCTTCACGCGGCTGATCGAGAGGGCGCCGCAGTTCGCCGAGGGCTGGAACAAGCGCGCGACCGTCCGATACATGGCGAAGGACTATGCCGGCTCGATCGCCGACTGCCGCGAGACGCTCACGCGCAACCCGAATCATTTCGGCGCGCTGTCGGGCCAGGGACTCTGCCATATCGCGCTCGAGGAGTACCGCGAGGCCGCCGACCTCTTCCGCCGCGCCCTGGCCGTCCATCCCCATCTCGAGAGCGGCCGAACGAATCTGAGGACGGCGCTGCACGAGGTCGTGAAATGGAACTAGTGAAATGGGGGGCCCCGAAATGGCCCCCCATACCCCCAGCGCTCGTCGCGCCCCGGCGAAGCCGTGGCGCGCCTCGACCCGCCGCGCTCTCCTAAACCCCACACGCTCGGGGCGCCGCGGCGAAGCCGTGGCACCCCTCGATACTCCGACAGGCTCCTACCGCGGGTTGAAGGGCGAGTATTCGACGAACCGCCAGCCCAGCGGCCCCTGCCCCGCGAGCTCCACGACCTCGTCGACCTCGACCTCGACCGCACGCTCGGCCCCCGGCAGCCCGGCGCGATCCGCAACCTCCCAGAGGATCCGCGCGCGTCCCGTCAGCTGGAGCGTGGTGCCCGTGTCGAAGGCCACGAAGAGGAGGCCCACGCGGGGATCGGTCGCGATGTTCCCGAGCGTCTGGAACATGTTGTTGCCTGCATAGTCGGGAACGCGCAGTCGCCGCTCGTCGAGCACGCGAACGAAGCCGGGCTGACCTCCACGATGGGAGGCGTCGGCACCGCGGGTGGCGTGAACGCTTGCAATGAAGAGCGTATCGGCGCGCTCGATCGCGAGCCGCTGCTCCCCGGTGAGCGTGGTCCCCCACCGCGAAATGACGCCACGGGGATGCGCGCCGGCGTCCTCGGGAGCGCGTGCCTGGATGTACTTCGGGCAATTGCCGAAGACTTCCTCGGTGGCGATCTCGATCGCGGTCCGATCCGCGCGGATCACTCGCCCATTGACGCGGAGCCGGCGCCGTCGCTCCGGATCGATCACCAGAAGACCGAGCGGGCGATCACTGGAAAGACCGTCGGTCAGCGGATCGACCTCGGAGAGCCTGGCGGCCAGGCGGAGCGTTCGCGAGCTCGGCGCCGTGATGAAGCCGGGATTGCCGGTGACGAGTGACGCCCACACGTGCCCCGCCGCGTCGACCCCCGCCAGGACGGCGAGCCGCTGGGCCTCCAGAAAGGGCTGGGCGCCGGGCGGAATACCGCTGGAGATGCCCCGCCCGAGCCCGCGGGCCTCGGCCACAACACCGGCTTGCGCCTGCACCGCCCGCTCGCCCTCGTGGAACGTACCCATGTCTACTTGGACGCGCCGGGTTGCGGCCGGGATTCGCCCGAGCGAGAACAGAGGCGGGCGCACTTGCGCGGCAGCGGGTGACGCTGGCAGCATAGCGGGCCCATGGAGTTTGAGTTCAGCGCCGCCGAGAAGGCCTTTGCCGAAGACGTCCGCCGCTTTCTGCGCGACAACCCGCTCGACCGCTTTCCGCTCGACGGCATGGACGCGGGCTATGGCTCGGGCGCGCACTCACGCGCGTTCATGCGGGCGCTGGCCGAGCGCGGCTGGATCAGCATGTGCTGGCCGGAAGCGTACGGCGGCCAGGCCAGGCCGATGTTTTTCAAGCTGGTGCTGTTCGAGGAGCTGGCGCTCGCCGGCGCGCCCTTCGGGCCGCTCGCCGGCTCGTGGCAGACGGCGGACGCGATCATCGAGTACGGCAGCGAGCGGCTGCGCCGCGACGTGCTGCCGGCCGTCGCGCGCGGCGAGGCGACGTTCTGGCAGGGCTACAGCGAGCCCGACGCCGGCTCCGATCTGCTCGCGCTGAAGACCGAGGCCCGGCGTGACGGCGATCACTACGTGATCCGCGGCCACAAGATCTGGTCGAGCCACGCCGGGATCGCGACGCATGGGCTGGTGTTCACGCGCACCAGCCGCGAGGCGCGACGCAGCCGCGGCTTCAGCATGTTCGTGGTGCCGAACGAGACGCCGGGCATGGACATCCGTCCCATCCGCAGCCTCACCGGCGGCGTCTACCACTACGAGGTCTTTCTCGACGACGTGCGCGTACCGGCCGAGCTGAGGCTCGGGCCCGAGGGCGAGGGCTTTCAGGCCCTGCTGAACGGCCTCGACTCCGACCGGTTCTGGGGCCGCTTCTACAAGGCGCCGGCGCTCGAGCGGGTGCTGCGGCGGCTGGTGGACCATGCGAACACGACGGGTGCCGGTCGGGACGCCGTCCTGCGCCGGCAGCTCGCCGCCATGGCCGCCGAGATCGCGGCGCTGCGACTCCTCTTCCTCCGCGCGGCGTGCCTGCTGCGCGACGGCGCGCCGATCACCTACGAGACGGCGGTCGCGAAGGTCTACGCCGACGAGACCGGCCAGAAGCTTGCGCGGCTCGGCATGGACCTGCTCGGGTCGTGGGCGCCGCTGCGCGCGGGCTCGCGCGAGGCGCGCCTGGACGGCGAGATCTCGCACGCGTACCTGACGAGCCTCGGCCACACGATCGCCGGCGGCACCGCCGAGGTGCTGCGCACGACGGTGGCCGTGCGCGGGCTCGGCCTCCCGGCGGAGCCGAGGAAGGCCTGAGATGGACTTCAGGCCCTCGCCGGCCCAGCAGCTGCTCGTCTCCACCGCGCGCGACTTCCTGCGCAAGCACTGTCCGCCCGAGCTCGTGCAGCGCGTGGCGCTCGACGCGCGCGGTGTCGACGACGCCCTCTGGCGGCGGATGGCGGAGCTGGGCTGGCAGGGACTGCTGGTGCCGGCCGATTTCGGCGGGAGCGACGGCTCGCTGCTGGACGTCATCCTCCTGACCGAGGAGATCGGACGCGCCGTCGCGCCGGGCCCCTTCGTGCCGAGCGCGGTGGTCGCGACCGCAGCACTGCTGGCCGCCGGCACCGCCGACCAGAAGAAGCGCCTGCTGCCCGCGATGGCCGCCGGCGAGCGCATCGTCGGTGTCGCGCTCGCGAGCGCGGGCAACTCGTGCGAGATCGACGCGCGGGGCCGGCTGACCGGACGCGCGCTCTTCGTCGAAGCCGCGCACGTCGCCGACGCCCTGGTCGTCGGCGCGCGCGCGGGTGGCGACACGGCGCTCCTCCTGGTGCCGACGGATCGACGGGGCATCGCGCGCTGGCCGCTCGAGACGATCGGCCTCGAGAAGCGCTTCGAGGTCGCGTTCGACGACGTGGCCATCGGAGCCGACGACCGGCTGGAACCGGCCGCCGCACGGCGCGCGGCGCTCGCCGCCGGGGCGCTGGCGCGCACCGCGGAGATGGTGGGCGCCGCGCAGCGCGTGCTCGAGCTGGCCGTCGAGCACGCGAAGACGCGCGTGCAGGGCGGGCGGCCGATCGGCGGCCACCAGGCCATCCAGCACGCGTGCGCCGATCTCGTGCGCGACGTCGACGCCTCGCGCGGCCTGCTCTACGCCGCGGCGTGGAAGGCGAGCGAAGGCGCGCCGGCGGCCGCGGAGGTGGCCATGGCCAAGGCGTACGCGAGCGAGGCATGCCTCACCGTGGTGCGGCGCGCGCACCAGATCTTCGGCGCCATCGGCTACTGCGAGGAGCATCCCCTGCACCTGCTGCACAAGCGCATCCACGCCGCGAGCCTGGATTGCGGCGACGCCGCGCTCCACCTCGAGGACGTCGCGCAGGCCATCGGGCTCGCGTGAAGCTCAGCGTCGAGTTCCCGAGCGTGGCGTACCGCGAGGGCCCGGGCGCGGTCGCGCGCATGGCCCGCGCGATCGAGCAGATCGGCTACGACCACATCGACGTGTTCGATCACGTCGTCATGGGCTACCCGATCGCCGGACGCGCCGCCGGTCCCTACACGCCGACCATGCCGATCCTCGAGGCCCTGATGACGCTCTCGCATCTCGCGGCCGTCACCTCGCGCGTGACGCTCGGCACGGAGGTGCTGGTGCTGCCGCAGCGGCATCCGACGCTGGTGGCCAAGCAGGTGAGCACGCTCGACACGCTGTCGGGCGGGCGCGTGCGCCTGGGCGTCGGCGTGGGCTGGCAGGAATCCGAGTACGAGGCGCTCGGCGAGGATTTCCGGACACGCGGCGCCCGCATGGACGAGGCCATCCGGCTGTTGCGCGCGTACTGGAGCGACGCGCAGGTCGACTTCGACGGCCCACACTACCCTGTGACGGCGATCG
>QHSB01000537.1 GCA_003220335.1 Candidatus Rokuibacteriota bacterium | reverse complement strand
GCGAATGCTGCTGGGGCGGCGACGCCGCGGCCCACGCCTACAGCCTCGACACCTCGATGAAGATGTACGCGCGCGTTCGCACCCTGCCGCAGGCGCTGGCGATGCTCACGTAGTCAAAGGAGACGCACACCCATGACGCCGTTCCAACTTCCCCGATGGAAGCTCTCGAGCTGTTGCGGTCACGAATTCGGATACGGCAGCCCGCACGAGGGCACGCCCGCCTGCGCGACGCGCCGCGACTTCATCAAGAGCGCGGCGGCCGGCGTTGCCGGACTCTCCGCCCTCGCCGCGCTCCCTTCCGAATCGGCCGCGCAGGGTCGCATGTATCCACCGCCGCCGCCCGCGACGAGCCCCGTCGAGGGGCTGATCGACTTCCACGTTCACACCGCGCCCGACGTGTTCGGACGCGCCCTCGCCGATGACGAGGAGGCCGCGCTGTCGAAGGATCGCGGGATGGACGCGGTCGTGCTGAAGAGCCACACGGCGCTCACCGCGGATCGCGCGTGGCTCGCCCGCCGGCGTGTCCCCGGGATGAAGGTGTTCGGCGGGATCACGCTGAACGGGTCCGCCGGCGGCATCAACGTCGACGCCGTCCGGTGGATGTGGCGCATGCAGGGCGGGTTCGGCCGGGTCGTGTGGTTCCCGACGTTCGACGCGAACAACCACGTCACGCGACTCAAGGAAGCGCCGTCCGGCATCAAGGTCGTCGGTGACGACGGCAAGGTGCTGCCGGCCGTGCGTGAGGTGCTGAAGGAGTGCGCCGCGCAGAAGCTCGTCGTCGAGACCGGACACTCGTCCGCGGCGGAAGCCCTGGCCATCATCGAAGCGGCGCGCGACGCCGGTTGCGACCGTCTCGTCGTGACCCACGCCGAGTTCGACGTCATCGGGATGACCGTGGAGCAGATGAAGAAGGCCGGGTCGATGGGCGCCAAGCTGGAGATCGCGACACTCGGGGCGCTGTACGGCCCCACCGCGCACCTGGCGTTCATGCGGAACTCCAAGAACGTCTCGTTCAAGGAATCGGCGGATCACGTGAAGGACGTCGGCGCCCAGCACTTCATCATCTCGACCGATCTCGGCCAGACGGCGAATCCGTCGCCGCCCGACGGGCTCGGGTGGCTGATTGCCGGGTTGATGTCGCAAGGGCTCACGAAGGAGCAGATCCAGACGATGGGACGCGAGAATCCCGGCAAGCTCCTGATGGGCTGACGCCTAACCACCGCCCCGTCGTCGCTGCGTGGCGAGCCACTCGGCGGCCGACGGCACGTTCGGATCGCGCGGGCGCAGGTTGTAATACGGCACCAGGGGAAAGTACGCGTCGGCGAGCCGGCGCAGCTCGGCGACGGGCTCGGGATGCAGATCGACGCGCAGATCGACCATCGCGTACGGCTCGCGGTCCACGACGAAGAGCCCGCCGGAGACTTCGCCGTTCGGTTGGCCTCCCGCCGCTTTTCCGGCCTCGAGGGCTCGCAGCAGCCGCTCCCACAGGGCGAGGTCGGCGCCGGCTTGAAACACGCCGAACATCGCATCGGCGACCTTTTCACTCACCACCGCGTTGGCCGCGACGACCACGTTGCGCTCGACGCGATGGCCCGCCCACGGCTTGTTGTCGGCGCCCGTGCGGGCGGCGGCGAGCCCGGTCACGTCCAGACAGCCGAGCTGCCGGCGCTCGACGAACTGGTCGCTCGCCGCGATCTCCTCCAGCACGCGCGGCGCCGCGTACCCGGCGCGCAGGAGATTGAGGCCGAGATGACCCAGGCGCGGATTGGTGCTGGCCTGCGTGACGACGGCGCCCACACTGGGCGCGACGTGGATGCACCGCGAGCCGACGGCCATCTCGCTGGTCGCGATGGCGATCCCGAACATGCCGGTGCGCTCGCACCGGCCGATGAGCGAGAACGTCGTGAACTCGATGCCGATCATCGCGTCATCCTCAGCATGCTCGGTCGCCTCGCCGGCGCCATCGTGATGAACGGATCGTAGAAGGGCGCGTAGCGCGCGACGACGTCGGGCGTCATCGCGACGTGGTCCGAGATCATCACGCGTCCGGGCTCACGCCCGGCCCAAAGTTGAGGAGGTTCACCCCGATCCGCATCGGCGACCGCAAGATACTATCCGGCGGGCTTCGTCGTTGACGTGGCATTTTATTGCCACTGCCTCAGGCGGTGTACGAGGCGCTCTGTGCGGAGGCGGCGTCACTGCGTCAGCCGGCGACGGTCGTGGCGCGCGAGGCGATCGAGGCGTGGCTGCGGGGACGGAAGCGGGCCGGAGTTCGTGAAGCTATCGCGACGTATGCCCTGAAACACGCCGGCACGGCGGCCGATCTCGACCCTTCGCTGGAGAACGCAGCCCTCGAGCTTCTCCGCGGAAGGAAGCTGCGACGGTGAGGCGGGGCGGAGTCGATCAGACCCGCGTCATCACGGCCGGACGGCCGGCGCGTCCATCGTCATTCCGCGCGCGCGCCACATCAGGTAGAGCTCGAGATCGACGAGCTCTTGGGCACCATAGTCGTACGGCGCCGCGCGGATGCCGACGAGACAATTGCGCAGCCGACGCTGGAGCGAGCCGAGGCTCTGCCACTCGAGGCGGTAGAGCGGATACCCGGTCGGATGCGCCTGCGGAATGACGTTGCCCGCGAGCTGCCGTCCCCAGTTGTCGTCGTGGCATTGCGCGCACGCGAGGTTGAGCTGGCCCTGGCGCCGGTGGAACGTCGCGCGGCCGGCGGCGAGGAACGGCCGCATCCGCGCGGCGATCGCGATGTCGATCGGCAGGCCGCGCGACTGGCGCGCGACGAGCGCGGTGAGCGCGAGCAGCTCCCGGCTCTCGTAGGCGAGCGCGGGCGCCTCCTGCCGATCGGTGCGACAGACATTGATGCGTTGCTCGAGGCCGACCGGCCGCCCCTTCCCGGCGTCGAACGCCGGATAGCGCGCGGCGACCCCCTTCATGCTCGCGCGAGGATCGCCGTGGCAGTCGGCGCAGGCGCGGCCGGCGGCGCCGATCTTCTTCTCCCAGAGCGTGCCGCCCTCCAGCACCCAGAGCATGCCCGGGTTGGCAGTGTCGTCGTCCTGCATCGCGCGCGTCTCGCGGCTCATGAAATCGTAGCCCGAGCGGCGCTCGGAAGGAGCGATCTCCCCGGCGGCGGCGATGGCCGCGACGGCCAGCACGGACAGCGCGGCACCGAGTCGCCGCATCTAATCGACCGAGATCTTCGCCGACTCCGTCACGGAAAAGCCGTTGTCGCCGGTCCAGGAGAACACGAGGGTGCCGCTCTCGATGGCAACGGTGGAGAACACGATGAACGGGTTCGCCGCGATCGCGGGGTGGAGGTCGGCGCTGAAGACTTCCGTGCCGTTATAGGTGCAGACGAAGCGTCTGATGATGTCGCGCGGGATCACCGCGCCGAGCTGGGTGCGGCGAAAGCCGGTCTCCATCGTGTGCGAGATCAGCGTCTTGATCTCGATGATCTCTCCGCGCCTGGCCCGCGGCGGCACGTTGATCAGCGCGCTCGCCACGGCTAGATCCCGTCTTCCAGACACGCGGCGAGAGTGACCACGATGCCGGCGCTGTCGGACCAGAACGAGCCATCGCTCAGCTCGCAGATCGCGACCACGTTCTGCGAGTCGGCCAGCCGGATGCGGGTGGCCACCTTCGCCCGGCCGGCGCGCGGTCCGAGGTGGAAGCTCGCGACGTTGGGCTGGGGGTTCTTCTCCGTGAAGACGTGTACGGCCCTCACGTGCTGGGCCTCGGTCATCGGGCTCTCGACGGTGACCGTGAGCGGCACGGCATTGCCGTTCTCGATCAGCGGCGGCAGGTCGAGCTTCACCTTGCCGGGGCTGACCCGTGCCCCGCCCACCACCTTGCGGATGGCTTCCTGCATCTCGGCGGGCGTCGCGCGCGCGGGCACGACCGTGATGACGGATGCGAGCCCCAGGCCGGCCGCGACGCCGCCGGCGGTCTTCAAGAAGTCGCGGCGCGACGTGCGTCCGTCCATGTCAGTCCCTCAACGTCATCAAGAAGGCCACCACGTCCTCGATCTGCTGCGCGCTGAGCACCGGCTTGCCACGCCAGGCCGGCGCCACGCGCGCGAGTCCCTCGGATCGATGATACGCCGGCATGATCGTCGCCGGATTGATCCGGCTGGAGTCGACGATCCTGAGCCGCAGCTGGCCCTCGGACCATCGCGTGCCGGCTCCCCTGAGATCGGGCGCGAGGTTGCCCTGGAACCGCTCCTCCGGAAACGGCCCGCTGTGACAGAGCAGGCACAGACCGACCTGGCGGTTGGCAACGATCGTGCGGCCGCGCGCGGCATCGCCCCTGGCGCCCGTGAGCGATTCCGGGATCGCGTCCTGCGCGTGCGCCACACCCAGCATGCAGAAGGCCGCGACGATCGCGGCCGGCGACGACCTCACCCGAACGTCTCGTCGGTGATCGTGCGGAACCAGGCCTCGGCCAGGAGAGCCTCGGCCGCGCGCGTCGCGCGTGGCGCGCCGGCGGGGCTGACGCCACCGGAGCCCGGCACCTCGGCGAGCTGCCCGCTCGCGGAAGGCTGGTAGACGCCGGCCACCGAGATGCCGTAGTCGGGCGCGACCAGGCTGTAGCAGGTATTGATGAGCTTGGGAGCGGACGGCGTGGCGCCCGTGAGGAGCCGCGCCACCGCCGCAGCGCACGTCTTGGCCTGCGAGTTGGCGGCAAACGCCGACTTCGGCATCGCCCCGGCGATGGCGGCATCGCCGATGACGTGGATGCGCGGCTGCAGCTTCGACTCGAACGTCACCGGATCGATCGGGCACCAGCCGGTGCCGTCGGCGACGCCGGCGACGTCCGCGATGCGGCCGGCTTTCTGCGGCGGGATGACGTTGGCCACCTTCGCCTGGTGCCGGCCGAAATCCGTCATCAGCGTGCGGGTCGCGGCGTCCACCGAGGTGACGGCGCCGCCCTTGGACAGCGGCACCCACTCGAGCAGGCCCGGGTATAGCTCGGCCCAGGCGGCCTGGAACAGCCGCTGCTTGGAGAACGCGTCCTTGGCGTCGAGAATCATCAGCTTTGATTTCGGCTTCTTCGTCTTGAGATAGTGCGCGATCAGGCTGGCGCGCTCGTAGGGGCCGGGCGGGCAGCGGAACGGATTCGCCGGCGCCGAGATGACGACGAGCCCGCCGTCGTCCATGGCCTCGAGCTGACGGCGCAGGAGCAGCGTCTGCTCGCCCGCGCGCCAGGCGTGAGGCATCTGCGCGGCCGCCGCCTCGTCGTAGCCGGGCAGCGCGTCCCAGCGGATGTCGATCCCGGGCGCCAGCACCAGCCGGTCGTAGGGCAGCCGCGCGCCGTCGGCGAGCGTGACCGATTGCGCGTCCACCGCCGTCGCCATCGCGCGGGCGACCACGATGCCGTCGGCGGCGACGCGGTCGTACGTGAACTGCTGCGCGCTCAGCTCGCGCAGCCCGCCGATCACGGCGTTGCTGAACGGGCAGGCGGTGAAGGTGGCTTTCGCATCGACCAGCGTCACCGCGATGCGCCCGTCGGCCTGGCGGAGCGCGCGGGCGCAGCTTGCGCCGGCGAAGCCGCCGCCGACCACCACCACGCGCGGAGCGGCGCCTTGCGCCAGAGCGGGGAGTGGGAGAAGCGCGGTCGAGGCGGCGACGCCGAGCTTGAGGAACTCGCGGCGGCTGGCCTTCACTTCTGCGTGGCGTACCAGGCGGCGATCGCCTGGACCTCCTCGTCGGTGAAGCCCTTGGCGATCCGGTCCATGACGGTGGCGGCGCGCTGTCCCGAGCGGAAGTCCTGCATGGCTTTCACGATCGCCGCCTGATCCCGCCCGGCCAGCCGCGGCACGGGCGACGTCACGCGGGTCGAGGCGGGATGACAGCCCGAGCACGACGCGGCGCCCGCCGGCGGCTCCGCCGACGCCACCGTGGCCGCTGCGATCGAGGCGAGCCCGATCGCAGCGGCCAGGGTCCTGCCCATGCGTCTACACCAGGGTGATGCCGTGGTTCTTCAGCGGGACCGTGCGGATGCGCTTGCCGGTCGCGGCGAAGAACGCGTTGAGGACCGCCGGCGCGGCGACGCAGATCGTCGGCTCGCCGACGCCGCCCCAGAATCCGCCGGACGGCATGATGATCGACTCGACCTTCGGCATCTGCGCGATCCGCATCGAGTCGTAGTTGTTGAAGTTGGTCTGCTCGATGTGGCCGTCCTTGACCGTGCACTCCTCCATGAAGAGCCCGGACAACCCGTAGACGAACGAGCCGGCGATCTGCCGCTCGATCTGCGCCGGGTTGACGGCATAGCCGCAATCGGTCGCGGCGACGATGCGATGGATCTTCACCTTGTCGCCGTCCTTGACGGAGATCTCGGCGCACGCCGCCACGTAGCTGCCGAACGACATCATCTGCGCCAACCCGCGGTACACGCCCTGCGGCGCCGGCTTGCCCCAGCCGGCGCGGTCGGCCACTGCGTTGAGCACGGCGAGGTGCTTGGGATGCTTGCTCATGAGCTTGCGGCGGAACTCGAGCGGATCCTGGCCGGCGGCCTGCGCCATCTCGTCCATGAAGCACTCGAGGAAGATCGCGTTCTGGTTGATGTTCACGCCGCGCCAGAACCCGGGCGGGACATGCGTGTTGCGCATGGCGTGGTCGATCAGCAAGTTCGGCACGGTGTAGCCGATGCCGAAGTCACCGCTCGGGTTGAGCCCCTGGAACACCAGCGGGTCCTTGCCGTTCTGCAGAGCTTCCGGCCGCACGTCGGTGAGGATCGATTGCCCCGAGAGGCGCATGTGCAGGCCGGTGAGGTTGTTGCTCGAATCGAACGCGCCGACCAGCTTGCACTGCATGACCGGGTGATAGCGGCCGTGCAGCATGTCCTCCTCGCGGGTCCACAAGAGCTTCACCGGCGTGCCGGGCATCTGCTTGGCGATCAGCACGGCCTGGGTCACGTAGTCATGGAACGCGCCGCGCCGTCCGAACCCGCCGCCGAGGTGGATCTTGTACACCTCGCACTTGTCGGCCGGCAGCCCCGACGCCGCCAGCGTCGCCGCGAACGCGGCCTCGCCGTTCTGGGTCGGCACCCAGACCTCGCAGCGATCCGGCGTGTACTTCGCCGTCGCGTTCATCGGCTCCATCGGCGCGTGGTTCTGGAACGGATAGGCGTAGACGGCCTCGATCTTCTTCGCCGAGCCGGCGATGGCGGCCTTGACGTCGCCGTTCTGGTTGGCCACGAAGGCCTGATCGGCGTCGAGACCTTCCTTCAGCATCGCGGCGATGGAGGCGCTCGACACCTTCGCGTTCTCGCCCTCGTCCCAGACGATGGGCAGCGCGTCGAGCGCGGTCTTGGCCTGCCACCACGTGTCGGCCACCACGGCCACCCCGGAGTCGCCGACCTGCACCACATGGCGCACACCCGGCATGCCGGTGACCTTGGCGGCCTCGTAGCTCTTGATCTTGCCGCCGAACACCGGGCAGTCCTTGATGGCGGCGTTGAGCATCCCGGGCAGCTTCATGTCGAAGCCGTAGACTTGCGCTCCGGTCAGCTTGTCCATCGTGTCGAGACGCTTCACCGGCTTGCCGATGAGCTTCCATTCCGTCGGGTCCTTGAGCGCCGGCTTTTCCGGCGGCGTCAGCTTGGCGGCGGCTTCCGCCACCTTGCCGTAGGTGGTCTTGCGGCCCGAAGGCTTGTGCGTGATCACGCTGTTGGCCGCGTTGCACTCGGAGGTCGGCACGTTCCACGCGTTGGCCGCGGCCTGGATCAGCATGATCCGCGCGGTGGCGCCACCCTCGCGAACGTACTGGTGCGAGTCGCGGATGCCACGGCTGCCACCGGTGGAGAAGTCGCCCCAGGCGCGCTTGCGCTTCACGCTCTGGCCGGGCGTCGGATATTCGGTCTTGACCTTCGACCAGTCGCACTCGAGCTCCTCGGCGACCAGCTGGGCGAGGCCGGTGAGCGTGCCCTGTCCCATCTCCGAGCGCGCGATCCGGATGACGACCGTGTCGTCGGGACGGATCACCACCCACGCGGTGACCTCGGGCGATCCGTCCTGCGCGCGGACGATGCTGGCGCCGAACGGGATCTTCAAGCCGAGCGCGAGCCCGGCGCCGACGGCGGCGCTGCCGATGACGAAGGAGCGGCGATTGAGCTTCGGAGTCTTGGTGATCATGACCGGCCCCCTATGCCTTCGCCGCTGCGTGGATGGCCTGACGCACCTGCTGGAAGGTTCCACACCGACAGATGTTGGTGATCTTCGCGTCGATATCGGCATCGGTCGGCTTCGGCTTTTCCTTCAGGAGCGCCGCCACCGCCATGATCATCCCGGACTGACAGTAGCCGCACTGCGGGACTTCATTGTCGAGCCAGGCCTTCTGCACTTTGCTCAGGGCAGAACCGTTGGCGAGGCCTTCGATGGTGGTGATCTTCTTGCCTTCGGCGGCAGCGACAGGCATCACGCAGGAGCGGACCGCGGCGCCATCGAGGTGCACCGTGCAGGCGCCGCACTGGGCGATGCCGCAGCCGTACTTGGTGCCGGTGAGACCGACCTGCTCGCGGATCGCCCAGAGCAAGGGCGTATTGGGATCGACGTTGATTTCCTGAGTCTTGCCGTTGATCGTCAAGCGCGCCATAGGCTTCCCTCCCGGGATTGCGGTGCTGGAAATATCCGCCTTCGCGCCCCTGAAGGCAAGCCCTTAGAATGGCGCACGATGACCGACACCGCAGACGTCGTGATCGTCGGCGCCGGAATCATGGGCGTGAGCACCGCCTACCATCTGGCCCGGCTCGGCGCAGGGCGCGTGATCGTCCTCGAGCGCGACACCGTGTGCTCGGGGTCGACGGCCCTCGCCAGCGGTGGCATCCGCCACCAGTACGCCAACCGCCTCGGCATCGAGCTGACGACCCACAGCATCGTCACCTACGAGCGGTTTGCCGAGGAGTTCGGCGTCGATCCGCACTTCCGGCAGCACGGCTACCTCATCCTGATCGCCACGGAGGAGGAGCTGGCCACCGCGCGGCGCAGCGTCGCGCTGCAGCGCAGCCTCGGCGTCGCCGTCGAGCTGCTCGACGCCGCGGCGACGCGCGCGCTGTGTCCCTATCTCAACACCGGCGATCTGCTCGGCGCCACCTACACGCCGCGCGACGGCTACGCCGACCCGTACTCCTGCGCGACCGCGATCGCCGCCCGCGCGCGGGATCTCGGCGTGGTGATCAAGCAGCAGCACGAAGTCAGCGGGTTCATTCGCCATGGCGATCGCGTGGGCGGCGTCACCACCGCGGCGGGGACGTTCGAGGCCCCGGCCGTGGTCATCGCGACGGGCGCGTGGTCGGGCGTCGTGGGCAAGCTCGCCGGGGTCGACATCCCCGTCCGCCCCCATCGGCGCCACAAGTTCATGACCGCGCCGTTCCCCGCGGATCGAATTCCGGCGGCGACCCCGTTCGTCATCGACCCGCACCGGAACTTCTCCCTGCGCCGCGAGGGCGTCGGGCTGCTGCTCGGTCACGGGCGCCGTGACGAGCCCGACGG
>QHSB01000739.1 GCA_003220335.1 Candidatus Rokuibacteriota bacterium | reverse complement strand
GTCCAGGGTCGGGAGGTCATCGTGGAGGTCGATCAGTACCGACTGGAGGTCGTTCGGTGACGCCCTTGGGCGAGCGGATCAAGGCGCTGCGGCTCGAGCGAGACCTGCAGCAGCGGCAGCTGGCGGAGAAGGCCGACCTCACGCCCAGCATGGTGTCGCAGATCGAGTCCGGCCGGCTCTCACCCTCCCTGCACACGCTCGGCCGCATCGCGGCCGCGCTCGGCGTCCCGATCGCGACGCTGTTCGACGGCCAGCCCGCGGGCCGCATCCATGTGAGCCGCAAGAAGGACTATCCGGTCGTGTCGTTCGACGGCACCTCCGAGCGCTGGAGCGTGCTGGGCGCCGGACTCTTCGAGGGCAAGATCCGCGCGGTCGTCGCCACGCTCGACGCGCGCTCCAAGGCTCGACGGCGGCGCGCCGCACGGCTGGGAAAACCTCGGAACGAAGAAGGCCCGGGTTCTCTGGGTCATCCTGGGATAGGCCATGGCTGAGACGACGACGACCAATCCGCCCGTGGACTTTCGCACCGAGCCCGCCGGGTACAAGCACTGGAAGCTGACCTTCGACGGCCCGGTGGCGACGCTGGCCATGGACGTCCGAGAGGACGGCGGGCTGCGCCCCGGCTACGAGCTCAAGCTGAACTCCTACGACCTCGGCGTGGACATCGAGCTGTACGACGCGCTCCAGCGTCTGCGCTTCGAGCATCCAGAGGTCGGCGCGGTGATCCTCACCTCCGGCAAGGAGCGTGTCTTCTGCGCGGGCGCCAACATCCGCATGCTCGGCCAGTCCTCGCACGCGTGGAAGGTGAACTTCTGCAAGTTCACCAACGAGACGCGCAACGCCATCGAGGAGGCCTCGAGCGAGTCGAAGCAGGTCTGGCTCACCGCGGTCAACGGCCCCTGCGCCGGCGGCGGTTACGAGCTGGCGCTGGCCACCGAGTGGATCGTGATGGCCGACGACGGCAACACCGCCGTGTCCCTGCCCGAGGTGCCGCTGCTCGCCGTGCTGCCGGGCACCGGCGGCCTGACCCGGCTGATCGACAAGCGAAAAGTCCGCCGCGACCGCGCCGACTTCTTCTGCACCACGGAAGAAGGCGTCAAGGGCGCGCGGGCGGTGGAGTGGAGCCTCGTGGACGAGGCCGTGCCGCGCTCGCGGCTGGCCGAGACCGTGACGCAGCGGGCGCGCGAGCTGGCGGCGAAGACCGACCGGCCGCGCGCCGCGCGGGGCGTGGCGCTCACGCCGCTGGCCCGCACCATCGAGGGCGACCGCATCGCGTATACGCACGTGCGCTGCGCGCTCGACCGGCGCCGCGGGATCGCCGAGATCACGACGGCCGCGCCGGCGGCGCCGCCCGCCGATCCGGCCGCCGCGCTCGCGCAGGGCGCGGCCTTCTGGCCGCTGGCCGTCGCGCGCGAGCTGGACGATCTGATCCTGCACCTGCGCACGAACGAGGAGCAGATCGGCCTCTGGGTCTTCCGCACGACGGGCGCTGCCGACGTCGTCGAGGCCCATGACCGCCTGCTCCTCGGCCACCCGGGCGACTGGTTCCTGCGCGAGGTGCGCCTCTACCTCAAGCGCGTGCTCAAGCGCATCGACGTCTCCTCGCGCTCGGTGTTCGCGCTGATCGAGCCGGGCTCGTGCTTCGCGGGCACGCTGCTCGAGCTGGCGCTGGCGGCCGATCGCTCGTACATGCTCGACGGAACCCGGCCCGGTGAGCCGACGCCGCCCGCCACGCTCAGGCTGACCGCGGCCAACTTCGGCGCCTACCCGAC
>QHSB01000738.1 GCA_003220335.1 Candidatus Rokuibacteriota bacterium | reverse complement strand
GGGCGGCGCGCAGGCAGCGGTCCAGCTCGTCGACGGCGTCGCGGCCGTGGCGCGGGTCGATGTGCAGCCAGTGGCCGAGGATGACGTCGGGGTGCTCGCGCTGTGTCTGGAAGGCGTAGTCGTGCAGTGCACGTGCCTCCTCGATGAACTGCGACATCCGCACGCCGAGGTCGAGCATGACGCGCACGCCGGTCTTGCGAAAGTGCTCGGCCATCTCGGCCTCGCTCACGTAGCGCGGCGTGGACTTGAACACGCGCTCTTGCTGGGCCAGCTCCTCCGGCGTCTGGAACGGGTAGCCGCGCCGCGTGCCCCAGTGCGAGTGCATGTCGAGGATCACGCGCAGCCCCGGCGCACGAGGACCTGGCGCGTGAGCGCGTGGCGCTGGATCTTGCCCGTCGGCGTGAACGGGAACTCGTCGAAGATCTCGAGCTCCTCGGGCAGCTTGTAGGTCGCGACGTCGTCCCTGAGAAACGCCACCATCTCCTCCAGGCGCACGCTGGCGCCCGGGCGCGGGATGACGCAGAGACAGTTGCGCTCGCCCAGGCGGGGATCGGGGACGCCGACGATGGCGGCGTGCAGCACGCTCGGGTGCGTGTAGAGGATCTCCTCGACCTCGCGCGGGAAGAACTTCTTGCCGCCGCGGTTGATCATCTCCTTGAGGCGGCCGACGATGCGGACGTTGCCGGAGGGCTCCATGACGCCGAGGTCGCCCGTGCGGAACCAGCCGTCGGCGGTGAAGAGCTCGGCGTTGGCTGTTGGATTTTTGTAATAGCCGAGGTGCACCGACGGGCCTTTGGCCGCGATCTCACCCTCGGCGCCCGGCGGCACGTCGCGGCCGTGCTCGTCGATGAGGCGCAGCTCCATGCTGTTGGCCGGGCGGCCGATGGTGCCGGCGACGGCCTCGGGATCGTCCGGCAAGCGCGTGAAGGTGTGAAAGCCAGTCTCGAGCATGCCGTAGAGCTCGATCAGGTGGCCGGGGATGCGCGCGCGGAACGCGCGGATGGTCTCGACGGGGCACGCGGCGCCGCCCGTGATGACGACGCGCAGCGACCGCAGATCGAAACGCTCTAGCTCGGGATCGTTGAGCATCGCGATGAGCGAAGCCGGCGCGCTGGGGATGAACGTGACGCGCTCGCGCTCGATCAGCTCCAGCGCCGCGCGGCCGCTGAAGCGGTCCAGCAGCACGGCGCGCGCGCCGGCCATGATGGACTGCAGCAGCGTGAGGTAGCCCCAGTTGAGGCCGAGCGGCAGGTAGATCAGGAAGACCTCCCGCTCGGTCACGTTCATTGCGCCGTTCAAGATTTCGGCGGCGGGCAGTGTCGTGTCGAAGCTGTGCGTGACGCCCTTGGGGTTGCCGGTGGTGCCGGAGGTGAACGCCATGCGCATGACTGCGTCGGGCGCCATACGATACGGCTTCAGCGGCGGCGGCGCCGTGAGCCCATATATAAGGTGGTCGAGCGAGACGGTATCGGCGTCGCCGCCGCCGAGCACCAGCACAGCCTCGAGACCGGTGAGCTTCGGGCGCAGCGACCGCATCATCTCCACGTAGTCGAAGCCCTTGAACGTCGCGGGGCAGACGAACGCGCGGCTTTCGGAGAATCGCACGATGTACTCGACCTCGCGGCTGCGGAAGTCCGGCCCGATCTGGTTGGCGATGGCGCCGATGCGCTCGCAGGCGAAGAACACGTACGCGAACTCGACCCAGTTCGGCAGCTGGATGGTGATGACGTCGCCGGGGCCGAGGCCCAGCCGCTGCAGCGCGGCCGCGGTGCGGTCCACGCGCGCCAGCAGCTCGCCGTAGGTCACGCGGTGGCGGTGGTCCACGAGCGCCTCGCGGTCGGGATGCGCCGCCGCGCGGCGGGCGAGGAGGTCGTGAAAGGTCTCGGTGGCCGGCACGCCGAAGACGACGTTCAGACGCGCTCGAGGCGCACGAAGTTCTGGTTGTACGCGGTGCCGGTGCCCGCCGTGAAGCGCGGCTCCGTCAGGACGTTGAGCCCCCGCTCGTGCTTGGCCCACTCGCCCTTCGGCACGAAGACGCTGTCGGTCCGCAGCGCGTCGTCGCACTCGAGTCTCACGCGCAGCACGCCGCGCGGTGAGACGAGGCTGGCGACGTCGCCATGGCCGAGGGCCTGGGCCTGCGCGACCGACGGATGAACGTGGGCGGTGAGGAGCGTCCCCTGCTGGCGCTCCTCGGGAATCTGCGAGTTGATCGCCTTGTCCGAGGCCAGCGCGATGAGGTGCAGCGGGAACTCCGGCGACGGCAGGACCGGATCATCGTCGAATGTCGCCGGGAAGACGAAGCGTCCCGTCGGCGTCTTGAACTTGCCGCCGGCCCACGGCACGCGGGGTGTGCCCTCGGGCCACAGCCGGCCGCCGGCGGCTTTCAGCGACGCGTGCGAGACGCCCCGGAATGTCGAGGTGACCTGGTCGATCCAGTGAGCGGGACTGCCGGCCATGTCAGGCCCGAAGCCGAGACGATCGGCGAGGCCCTGTAATATCACGAGATCGCTGCGTGACTCTCCCTGCGGCGCGATCACCGGTTGCATGAGCTGCATCCACACGTGGCCGTAGCTCGGCAGGAAATCCTCCTCCTCGAGCATCGTCGTGGACGGCAGGAAGACGTCGGCGCACTCGGCCGTATCGGTGAGGAACTGGTCCACGCACACACGGAACTCCAGCTTCGCCAGCTCGCGCTGCATGCCCAGCGTGTCGGGCATCTGGTTGACGAGGTTGGTTCCCATGAAGAACGCCGTCGTGATACCTGGACCGGTGGTCGTCTGCAGCGCCTCCGCCAGCTTGGTCACCGGCACCGTGCGCACCGGCGCCGTGCGGCGCTCCAGCGCGACCGGCTTGTGCATGATGGCCCACGGCCAGTTGC
>QHSB01000737.1:1275-5826 GCA_003220335.1 Candidatus Rokuibacteriota bacterium | reverse complement strand
ACGCTCATCGCGCGCGGCGAGATGATGGCGGCGACGGTGGCCCTGCGCGATGCGCTGCGGCTGCGCCCCGACCTCGCCGAGGCCCGCGCGAGCCTGGGCCTGGCCTTGTACGCGATGGGCGACCTCGACGGCGCCGTCGAAGAGCTGCGCGGACTCCTGCGCGTGCGGCCCGATCTCGCCGAGGCCCGGCTGACCCTGGCGGCGGCCCTCGTCGCGCGCCAGGACTGGCCGGCGGCGCGCGCCGAGCTGGAGACGGCGCTCGCCGCGCAGCCCGAGCTGCTCCAGGCCGGCTACACGCTCGGCGTCGTGCGCTACGCCCAGGGTGACCTCACCGGCGCCATCGACGCCTACCGCCGCGTGCTCGCGCGCGAGCCGCGCGCCGCCGACGCGCGCTACAACCTGGCGCTCGTGCTGAAGCTGGCGCGACGCGAGGCGGAGGCGACGCCCGAGTTCCTCGCCGCCGCCGAGGCGGGGCTGCCGCGCGCGCAGTACTTCGCGGGCGCGGCCTACGCGACGGGCGCGGGCGTCGAGCGCGATCTCGTGGCGGCGATCACCTGGTGGATGCGGGCCGCCGAGCAGGGGGTGGCGCAGGCGGACGAAGGCCTCGCGCGGCTGCGCCAGACGGCGTCCGGGCGCACGCGCCGGCCGCCGGCCGAGCGCCAGGCCGTCGAGCAGGCGTTCGGCGAGTATCGCGCGCGGCTCTGGAAGGACTATCCGGGCCTGGCGCGCGAGGGCGACGAGCCCCTCGGTGCCGCGCTCCTGCGTCAGGGCCGCGGGGGCGAGGCGGTCGCCGTGCTCATTCGGGAAGCGGCGGCGCTGAGCGAGCCCGCCCAGCGTCTGCTCGAGACGCTCTACGACCAGGGGATCGACGGCCAGCTGCCCGCGCACGACGCGCGGATCTTCGCCTACCTCAAGAGCGCCGCCGCCGAGGGGCGCTCGCGCCCGCGTCCCTGAAGACGCTCGGCCGGGCCGCGTTGCTGGCCGTCGGCGCGACGCTGATCGCGGCCGTGGTCTCGCTGCTGGGGGGCGCCGGCGTCACCGCGCTCGACTGGTCGGTCTACGATCGCTGGCTCCGCGCCCGCGCGCCGGTGACGGACACCCCGCGTCTCGTCGTCGTCGCGCGCGATCCGACAAGCGAGGCGCGCTTCGGGACCGGGGCCTGGGACCGCGCGGTGGTGGCGCGCGTCGTCGCCGCGCTCGCTCGCGGCGGCGCCGCCGTCGTCGGCCTCGATGTGCCCCTGGGCGCCACGAGCGCGCCGGGCCGCGGTGGCGCATCGAGCGACGCGCTGCTCGCCGAGTCGGCGCAGGCGGTCGACGTCGTCTCGGTCGTCTCGCCGTCCATGCCGCGCTCGACGACGCTGCACGACGGGAAGATCGGTCACGCGCTCGCCGAGCCCGATGCCGACGGCGTCGCACGCGCCGTGCCCCTGTGGCTGCCGCTCGGCGAGCGCTCCGTGCCCGCCTTCGGGCTGGCGCTCGCCTCCGCGCTCACGGCAACGGCGGCCGCCGATCTGCGCATTGCCACGGACGCGCGCGGCCGGACGCTCGTCGATTTCGTCGGCGGCGCCTGGCCGCGCGGTGTCCAGATCGTTCCGTTCCTGGAAGCGTGGACGGCGATCGAGCAGGGCGAGGCGGACCGGATCCACACGCTGGCCAGCGACAACGCGGTGCTCGTGCTCGCCGAGCCCGCGCGCGCGACCCTGCGCACGCCCGTCGGCGAGATGTCGCCCATCGCGGTCCAGGTGCACCTGGCGCGCGGGCTTCTCGCCGGCTCGCGACTGCGCGAAGCCTCCCCGGTGGCGACGACGGCGGTCGCGCTCCTGCTGGCGGCGCTGGCCGCGTGGCTGCCGCTGGCGACGCGGTGGTGGGCCGGTCTCGCGGCGGTCGTCGTGCTGGCGGGAGCCTACACGGCGGCGCTGCCTCTGGCGCTCGCGACGACCGGCCTCGTGCTGCCGGTGGTGACGCCGCTCGGCGCGACGGCGCTGGCCGCGCTGGGCGGCCTCGTCGCCCGTCACCTCGCCTCCGGTGCGCGCATCCGGCGGCTGGAGGAGGAAAACGCGCGCGCCCGCGAGACGCTGGTGCAAAACGAGTCGACGGTCGAATCGCTGGAGGAAGACCTGGACGCCGCGCGCGCGGCGGTCGCGCGATCCACCGGCGCCGAGCGCGACCTCGGCCGCGCCGCCGACCTGCTGCGCGAGCAGCTGACCGAGGCACGGCGGCAGGAGGAGGCGACGCGCCGTCGGCTCGACACGCTCGAGCGCGAGCTGTCGGGGCTGCGCGCGGCGGACGCGCGGGCGGGCGAGCTGGGCGATGCCGGGCAGGAGGCGCTGCGCCGCGCGTGCGAGGAGGCGGGTATCGTCACGCGCGATCCCGCCGTGCTGGCGGTCTTCCAGGACGTCGGCCGCGCGGCGCGCTCGTCGCTGCCGATCCTGATCCTGGGCGAGCCGGGGACGGGCAAGGAGCTGTTCGCGCGCGCGGCGCATCGCCTGAGCCCGCGCGCGGCCCAGCCCTTCGTCGCCGTCAACATGGCCGCCATCGCCCCGGAGCTGTTCGAGAGCGAGCTGTTCGGCCACGTCAAGGGCGCCTTCACCGGCGCCGTCGCCGACCGGCGCGGGTATTTCGAGCAGGCCGATCGGGGCACGATCTTCCTGGACGAGATCGGCGAGCTGCGCGCGGATCAGCAGAGCAAGCTGCTGCGCGTGCTCCAGGAGAAGGTCTTCCACAGGGTCGGCGCCACGCGGCCGACGGGCGTGGACGTGCGCGTCGTGGCCGCCAGCAACCGGGACCTCGCGCGCGGCGTGGCCGAGGGCTGGTTCCGCGAGGACCTCTGGTTCCGGCTCAAGGGCGTGGTGCTCCGGCTGCCGCCGCTTCGCGCCCGGCCTGACGACGTGGCCGTGCTCGCCTCGCGCATCGTCGCCGAGGCGGCCGCCGAGCTCGGTCGGCGCGACATCACGCTGTCGGAGGACGCCGTCGCGGCGCTGCGCACGCACGCGTGGCCCGGCAACGTCCGCGAGCTCCAGAACTGCGTGCGCCAGGCCGTCGCGCTGGCCCACGGTCCGGTGCTCAAGCGCGAGGACCTGCGCTCGACATGCAGGCGAGCGCCCGCGAGCTCGGCTGGGACCGCAGCACCGTCACCCAGCGGCTGAAGGGCCTGGGCTTCCGCGCGCTGGTCGACGCCGGCGGCGACCGCGACCGGGCGGCGCTGGAGCTGGCCGGCGACCCTGCGCTCGCCCGGGCCGTCGAGCTGAAGCTGCGCGAGTACCACGAGCACCTGCTCCGCTCGGTCGCCGGCTTCGATAGCGCCGAGGCCGCCGTCGCCGCCTGCCGTCGCCGGTTCAAGAACCTCCCCGACCGCCACTTCCGCTCGCTCGAGCTCCTGGTTCGGCAGAAGTTCTCGCGTTAGAGGGACGCCGGGGCCGTGCGGGGATGCGGGGACGTCCCCGCGTCGCCGGGCGCCCCGCGTGAAGCCAAGTGCGCGTCGTTCCGTTGTTCGGGGTCTGGCCCGCGCGTTGCGATAGGGGCGTGCCGAGCGCGGCCGCCGCATGGGCGGACCGGCCGGCGCCGGGTTGCTCCATCAAGCGACGGAGAAGGCCATGACGACGACGAACGTGCAGTCGAACCACACCAAGAACGAGCTGCTGCGGGAGCTGGTGATCGTGATCGCGTTTCTCGCGATGCTGCTGAGCGGGGTGGGCGCGCTCTACTGGATGCAGACCCGACCGGACGAGGCGGCGGCGGGGACCGAGGCGCCCCGGCCGAAGGTGACCGTGCCGACGCGCGACGACATGGTCGTCCACGCCGACGTCTACTTCGACTTCAAGAGTGCGCGTCTGCGGGCCGACGCCGCGAAGATGCTCCAGGACAAGGCGGCGAGCATGAGCCGCACCGACACCTGGGTGGTGCTGGTCACGGGCTACGCCGACCGCCAGGGTCCGGCGGTCTACAACAAGGTGCTCGCGCAGCGGCGCGCGGACACCGTCAAGCAGTTCCTCGTCGAGCTGGGCGTGCCGGAGTCGTCGGTCAAGGTCGTGGCCCTCGGCCCCGAGGCGACGCTCTGCGACGACCCGGGCAAGGAGTGCCAGCAGCTCAACCGTCGCGTGCACCTGGAGATCCGTCGCCTCGGCCCCGTGGCCGCGGCGGCCGTCGCGCCCACGAACGCCGATGTCCAGAACCCTTAAGGTCGGCGTCGTGGTCGTCGTCATCCTCGTCCTGGCGGGCGGCGTCCTCGCCGTCCGCCGGGCCGGGGCCGACACTCTCGACGTCCCGATGACGCTCGGCGCGGTGCGGCTGCATTTCGACCCTCGCACGATCTCCACGGAGTATCTCGGCGAGCTCGCAGTGCTCAGCCCGCACGTGTCCTGGACCTTCGCCCCGCCGGACCTGGACGAGTGCGTGTCCTCCGACGGCGAGGAGCATGAGTGCGAGGCCATCGTGCTCGATGGTCCGGATCTCTTCGAGGCCGAGGCCGAGCTGCGCCGGGCCGAGGACATGGTCGCGACGATCCGCCGGCTCCGCGTCCCTCCGCAGCTCGATGCGGTGCTCGCGCACGTT
>QHSB01000737.1:0-1199 GCA_003220335.1 Candidatus Rokuibacteriota bacterium | reverse complement strand
GCCCGCGCAGTGTCAGGAGGTCGTTGTCCAGGCATCCCTGACGAGAGGGCCGGACGTGCGCTATCGCCTGGCCGCGTACGCCTGGCGCGGTTGCATGAGCCGCTGGTTTCAGCGGCGGTTCGGACCTTATCCGATGGACGACTGGTACGAATTCTTGAGAACGTACGGCGTGGAAGAGGAAATCCTCCACGGCTGTTGATGCGCTACGCGTTCGGCGTGATCACGGTCTTCGCCCCGCGGCCCGCCGCCGCGTGGGCGAACGCCTCGGCGATGCGCGCGAGGGGGAAGCGCGCGGTGATCAGCCGGCCGACGCCCATCCTGGGCATCAGCGCGAGCGCCCGGCGAAACGCGGTGCCGCGGCCGAAGGCGCCGACGATCTTGATCTCGCGGTAGTGCAGGTCCCAGAGGCTCAGCGGGATCTCGCTGCCCTTGGGGCTCACGCCCACGAGCTGGAGCACGCCGCCCGGCTTCACGAGCGTCATGGCCTCGGCGACCAGCTCGGGCTTGCCGACGGCCTCGGCGACGACGTCGGCGCCGCGGTCGCGCGTCAGCGCCATCACGCGCTCGCGGAGATGTTCCTTCGACGGGTCGATGACGACGCTCGCGCCCAACCGCCTGGCGATCGCCCGGCGCTCCTCCAGCGGATCGGACAGGAGCAAGCGCTTGGCTCCCCGGCGCTTGGCCAGCGCCATCGTGAGCAGCCCCATGATGCCGCCGCCGATGACGAGCACCGTCGCGTCGCGCGGCATCGGGAACGATTCGAGGCCCGCGAGACAGCACGCCGCCGGCTCGGTGAGCGCGCCGGCGACGGGATCGAGACCGCGGGGCAGGGGATGCGCGCAGTGAGCGGGCATGGCGACCCGTTGCGCGAAACCGCCCAGGCGCGTGAGATTCGGGCACTGGCTCACGCGCCCGGCCTCGCACTCGGCGCAGGCGCCGCAGCCATAGGACGGCTCGCAGGCGACGGTACGCCCGATGAGCCGTTTGCTCACGCCTCGCCCGACCGCGCGCACGACGCCCGTGTACTCGTGACCGAGCACGAGCGGGGGCTTGTAGGGAAAGAGCCCCTGCGTGGCGTGCACGTCGGTGCCGCAGATGCCGGCGGTCTCCACGGCCACCACGACCTGGCCCGGACCGGCGATGGGCTCCGGGACGTCGTCGAGCGTGAAGCGCGTGCCGCCATGCCAGGTGGCGACCTT
>QHSB01000536.1 GCA_003220335.1 Candidatus Rokuibacteriota bacterium | reverse complement strand
TAACTAAGAGGTCTAGACGACAGGCTGCGCGTCTATGGGCGGGACCGATACTGTGATGGCTGCCAACGGAACCAGTATCTGCAGCGCACGTTCAGGTGCCGCCCACACCAGGAGCAATCATCGTGTCGATCGCGATACTCTTCGACGATCCGGTTCAACCATTCAGTCATATCGATAATATCTCCGTGACCGATGGCACAGTCGTGTATACGTGGAGGCGACCTGCGGACAACGGTAGCAATTAGCTTCGACAGACTAGGCTGAGCAGAAGACCGCGCGCTCCGGTCTCCTGGCGCTGCCTGACGGCGGTGCATGTCATGAGACTGGAGAGCCCGAGGGGCTCCGAGGCTATCGCGCTCGGACGCCCTGCGCCGCACGGCGAAGGTAGCGCGCACCCGCCCCTCCGGGACGCCCTCACTCCTCGGTGGTACGCGATACGTACCAGGGCGCGTCACGAGAAAAAGGTGCGCGACGAAATAGAGGGGCGACGCATCGAAGTCTTCTTGCCGACGTACGCGCGCTGGAGCCAGTGGAAAGACCGGCGGATGCGAGTTGAGTTCCCCCTGTTTGCAGGCTACTGCTTCGCGCGCTTTCCGCTGGCAGAGCGGCTGCGCGTCCTCACCGCCTACGGCGTCATCGAAGTGATCGGCGTCAAAGGGCAGGCCGAGCCGTTGCCTGACGGGGAGATCGAGGCGATCCAACGGCTTGTCGCAGGCCGGTTCGACTACGACCCGCATCCCTTCCTCACCGAAGGCATGGAGGTCGAGGTCGTGCGCGGGCCGCTCAAGGGCGTCCGTGGCCGTCTGATCCGGAAGGACCGCATGACCCGGCTCGTCCTGGCGGTCACGCTGATCCACCAGGCCGCAGCCGTCGAAGTACATCCCGCGGATGTCGTGGCGGTATAGGCTCCGGCCACAGTCGGGCCAAGTCCTACAGTTGCGTTGGTTCTACAGTTGCGATGGTGGAGGCGGTGGGAATCGAACCCACGTCCGGAAACCCTCAGCCGCAGGCGTCTACGTCGATAGCCGGTTTATCTTACAGCGCTCTCGCCCTTCAGCCCTCCATCCGGCAGGAGGACCGCGAGGCCAGCCTCATATGTCTCGCTCCGCCCCTGAGGCGAAGGTTGGAGCCAGCCACCAGAGTATGATGCCGGTTCCCAGGCCCTGATGGCTCGACCTGGCCGACACCAGCGGTTGTTAGGCCGCCAGAGCTAGCTGTGTGTTGGCAGCTAGAAGATTCTCACTTATTTACGAGGGGTGAGAAACCTCGAGACGCAGCCTGGACCTCGTTGATCCCCGTCGAAACCTGTCGCCCCCCCTTGTGTGTCGCTCGCCGCATGAGCGCGACGTAGCACTCAGTATAGACGCCGGACGGCCCTCCGACTACTCTTCGTCGTCGCGACTTCGCCGGCGCGGGCCGCCCGCGCGCGTCACCGTTCGCGCCGCCTGGTCCATCTCGCGGCGCTGGTCGCGCTCGCGAAGCGTGGCGCGCTTGTCGTGCAGCTTCTTGCCGCGCCCCAGGCCGAGCTCGACCTTGGCGCGGCCGTGCTTGAAGTAGAGCCGGAGCGGGATGAGCGTCAGCCCGCGCTCGGCGACCTTGCCGGTGAGCCGGCCGATCTCCTTGCGGTGCAGCAGCAGCTTGCGGTCACGGTCAGGCTCGTGGTTGGCGTCGGTGCCGTGGCTGTAGGGATTGATGTGGCAGCCGACCAGCCAGCCCTCGCCGTTGCGGATGGTCGCGTACGAGTCCTTGAAGTTCACGCCGCCGTCACGCAGCGACTTGACCTCCGTCCCGCGCAGCACGAGCCCGGCCTCGACCGTCTCGAGGATCTCGTACTCGTGCCGCGCCCGGCGGTTGGTGGAAATCGTCCGGTCGCCGTCGCCCTCGACTTGACTGGCCATCTCTGCTGGGTATTATGAACGACGCTCTTCGAGCCGAAGTGGCGGAATTGGCAGACGCGCATGATTCAGGGTCATGTGCCCGCAAGGGTCAGCGGTCGGCGGAAGCAATAGGAGCTTGCGAACACGGCCGTCGCGAGCCATCCAATGATGGTGACGCTCATCTCGTGCCGACGTCGGAATACTGTCGCAGAGTGACCCAGTCAGTTCGTGCCTTGTCCCACTGTTGCAACGCCAGCCCCTTGGAGGCGAACAGTTGGCGGATCCGCGTGGCTTCCCAGCCGACCACGTCTTCGAGGATGGGCACCAGGACGCTGAGGGCGTTGTCGCTGATGACCGTCCTTCGTGCGATCCGCGTGATGTGCTTGGCCTCCGACACCGCGATCGTGAAGCCATTCCCGCTGTTGACGTGCAGCATCACGTGGACATCGGAGCTGCCGTCACCGACGTAGACGGTCCGGTCCGGGCTGATCTGCAGCCGGCTCGCGAGCGCCTCGAGGATCGCGACCTTCCCGTAGCCGGCGGGGACCTGCGTGACTGCACAGATTTCACCGGAGGTCGCGTCATACGCGCACTCCGCGCCGTAGATGTGGTCGGCAGGAACGATGCCCTCGAGCGCGGACTCGACCACCGTCCTGGGTGCGGCCGAGATGACATAGAACGAGAAGTGGTACGCACCGAAACTCGGGATCGTGGCGAAGGAGATACGTGAGCTCGGCGCCCTGTTGGACCAGGTGAATGTTCGAAAGACCGGCGACCTTCTCGCGAAAGTTCGGCACGCCGATCAGCTCGCTGAGAACGAGCCCGGAATCGTTGAAGCTCAGCGTCTGGTCGAAGTCGCTGGCGATGAGGTAGTGGCCGGGCGCTGCCCTGCTGGTGGACATGTGGATTCCCCCACCCGTTGGATGCAGAGATGACGCCATGCGTCGCTCGCCTGGTATTCTCGGGCGTTTCGGCTGTCGAGGGGGCCCGCCCTGCTGTTTTGGTGGGCATGCGCCCAACGATTCGGCGCGATTCCCGGGCGGTCACGGCGATTCGCGCATCACGGAAGGACGACCCTCAGAATGCGGCCGGATCGCTCGGATCGGCGAGCGCCATTTCCGGACCATGGGACACGTGAGCCGGTCGACACTGTTTGCATGACCAACCACCGTCGCGCGGAGTCACTCGCGCCGAGGACCCAGCCATGGCACTCCAAGAGTTCCTGAAGGCCCTGAAAGACGCGGACGAGATCGAGCTGACCGTCACCGGTCGCTCGTCCGGTCGGCCGATCTCCCGGCCCGTGTGGTTCGTCCAGGAGGGCGGGATCCTGTACTTGCTTCCGGTGACGGGCGGAGACAGCCAGTGGTACCGGAACGTGTTGAAAACGCCTGCCATCACCCTCACCGTGGACGGCGTGAAGTGGAATGGAAAGGCGACGCCCATCACGCAACCCGCCAGGGTCCGTGAGGTCGTCGAGAAATTCCGGGCTAAGTACGGTGCCGATGAGGTGGCGAAGTACTACTCGAAGTTCGATGTCGCCGCCGCCGTTCCGCTCGCATGACTCGACGGTATCTCGAGCAATTACATACCGGCCCGACGGCATTTCCATTGCATTTCGATCATGGCGGAGGACTTCCCAAATGCTGTACTACGCGTTAATGTTTCTCGTCGTCGGCCTCATCGCCGGTGCGCTGGGACTGTTTGGGATCGCCGCAATCGCTGGCCAGATCGCCTGGGTCCTGTTTCTCGTCGGCGTCGTATTGATCATCGTCCACATGATCAGCGGCCGCCGGGCGCTACCCTGACGGCGGCGCTGTCCTCGCCGCCATCGACGTCGGGGCGCGCGCTGGTCTTGAGGGCTACGACGGCTGCGACGACCGCGCCGCCTAGCCGCGCAGCGCGACGACGAAGCGGCCGGCCGCGATTCCCAGCAGGCAGACGCCGATGCAGACCACCGTCGTCACGATGACGTTGGCGAGCGCGCGGCCCCACGCGTCCAGCTCGACGAGGCGCACGGTCTCGAAGGAGAACGCCGAGTACGTCGTGAAGCCACCCATCACGCCGACGGACAGGAACAGCCGCGCCGGCTCCGGAAGCACGGCCGCCTCCTCCGCCAGCGCCTGCACGAGCCCGATGAGGAACGAGCCGACGACGTTGACGATCAGCGTGCCGTAGGGGAAGTCCAGGCCGAGCCAGCGCACGGCGAGGCCGTTGGTGAGGTAGCGCAGCACGGAGCCCACGCCGCCGCCGACGGCCACGAGGACCACGCGGTCCACGTCAGGCGGCGCGGATCTCTGAAAGCGGGACGCTGCGGCCCAGACGCGCGGCGCGCGCGGCGGCCTCGACGACCTCGACGGCGTGCAGGCCCGCGCGCGCATCGACGGGCGACGGCCCGTTGGTCCGGCACGCCTCGAGAAAGGCGGCCAGCTCGAGCCGGAGCGGCTCGCCGGCGGCGACACTCAGCTCTTCCTTGCCGCGATCGACGGCGTCCCACGCGGCGCCCTTGTTCACGTGCTCGCCGGCGTACAGCGTGACGGTCCCCGCGCCGTAGTCGGCGACGAGGCTCCCGCGCTCACCGACGATCACGCACTCGCGATGCGTGCCCGGCACGAAGTAGTTCGCCTCGATCACGACCGGCACGTCATCGTAGCTCACCGTCACCACCGACAGGTCGTCGAGGCCGCGGCCGAGGAAGTCGCGCTGCAGGGCGGCCACCGCCGTCGCCTCGCGGCCGAGCAGGGACGCGAAGAGGTCGACGTAATGCACGCCGTCCGTGTGGAACACGCCGACGTCGGTGCGTGGGCGCTTGAAGCCGGAGAAGCGCCCCGTCGCGTAGCGGACGCCGCCCACGCGCCCCTCGGCGAGGGCCGCCCGCAGTGTCGCCGTCACGGGGTGGAAGCGGAAGATGTGGCCGACCTGCACGATGCGGCGGGCGGCCGCGGCGGCGGCGACGAGGCGGCGCCCCTCGTCGGCGGTCGTCGTGAGCGGTTTTTCGATCAGGCAGTGGCGCCCGGCGGCGAGGCACGCCGAGCCGACCGCCAGGTGACTGTCGGCCGGCGTCACGATGTCCACCGCGTCGACGGCGCCGAGGGCGGTGTGGTAATCGGTCGTGGTGCGATCCGACGGCACACCCTGCCCGATCGCCCACGCCAGACGCGCCGGCGAGACGTCGGCGACCCAGACGCCGGCGCCGAGCTCGCGCAGCACGCGCAGGTGCTTTTCGCCCCAGCGGCCGAGGCCGACGAGCAGGACGTCCACCGCCGGGCGCTACTCCTTGACGAGATCGCCGCCGAGGTCCTCGGCGACTTCGTAGTGGAGCATGCGGGATTTCATCCAGCGCACGACGAGGAGATCGGCGGTGGCGACGAAGACGCGGTTCAGCACGCCGTACTTGGACTGTCCGAAGCGGCGCGGTCGGTTGCGCACCGGTACCTCGAGCACGCGATAGCCGCGCATCTTCAGCAGCGTCGGGATGAAGCGGTGGAAGCCTCGATAGAGCACGAGCCCGCGCAGGCACTCGCGCCGGAACGCGCGGAACGTACAGCCGCTGTCCTGGACCACCTCGTCGCTGACCCAGTTGCGCACGCGGTTGGCCACGCGCGACGAGAGCCGGCGCAGCGCGGAGTCGCCCGCGCCACGGTTCACGCGCCACCCGGTGACCGCGTCCCAGCGGTCGAGGTGGCGCAGCAGGCCGGGGATGTCGTGAGGATCGTTCTGGAGATCGGCGTCCATCGTGACCACGAGGCGGCCGCGCGCCGCGTGGAAGCCGGCGGCCGTGGCGGCCGTCTCGCCCGCGTTGGCCTTCAGCCGCACGAGCCGCACGCGCGGATCGGCCTCGCGCAGGCCCCGAATGATCTCGGCGCTGCGGTCGCGGCTGCCGTCGTCGACGAACACGATCTCGAAGGTCAGCCGCTCGCTCTCCAGCACGGACCTGAGCTCCGGCCACAGCAGCGGCAGGCTGTCCTCCTCGTTGTAGACGGGGATCACGATCGAGAGGTCAATCATCGTCCAGCCGCTCTGGGGGCGCATCCAACCGCTCCGGCGGCGCCGCGAGGCGCTCCCGGGCGGCGCGCTGAGCGGTGCCCTGCCACTCGGCGACGAGCGACTGCGGCAGGTTCAGGCGGTCGAGCACCCGCGCCACCGTGTGGTTGACGATGTCGTCGAGATCCTTGGGCCGGTTGTAGAAGGCCGGCATCGGCGGCAGGATCACCGCGCCCATCTCGGCCAGCGCGGTCAGCACGCGGAGGTGGCCGAGGTGCAGCGGCGTCTCCCGCACCACGAGGATGAGCGGCCGGCCTTCCTTCAGCGTGACGTCGGCGGCGCGCGAAACGAGCGTGTCGCTGTGACAGGATGCGATGGCGGCCGCCGTGCGGATCGAGCACGGCGCGACCACCATGCCGGCGGTGCGAAACGAGCCGGAGGCGATCGAGGCGCCGATGTCGCGCACGTCGTACTTGTGGTGGGCGAGAACCTCGACGTCGGCCACGCCGTAACTCGTCTCCTCCACGATGGTTCGCTTGCCGGCCGCGGAGATCACGAGGTGCGTCTGCACCTCGGCGCGACCGTGCAGCACCTCGAGGAGCCGGATACCGTAGATCGAGCCGCTGGCACCCGTGATGCCCACCACGAGGCGCGTCACAGCCGGAACCTCTTCTTGAACACTTCCTCGCGCGTCTTGTTGTAGAGCACTTCCCACTCGTGGCTGCCCTCGGGCATCGGACGCGAGTAGGTCGACAGCGTCTTGCGGACCTCGGTGTCGACGGACTCTTCGAGCTTGGACTCGTCGGTCAGCACGCGGATGATCTCGGGCCGCACCTCGTCCGGCGCCTTCACGGTCACGCCCGGCACGTTGCCGAGCTCCTTCATGATGCGTTCGGCCAGGAAGAAGATGCGTTCCCGGCTCATTCGCATCAGAGGATGAATCCCCGGTCGCGCGCGAGCTTTTCCTTCACCTTGCCGAGGAGCTGGCGATAGTCCGCCGCCGAGTCCTTGATCATCTTCGCGTGCTCGAGCAGGAGCTTGCGGGCGTCGGCGGCGAGCGCGTCCTCGGCCACGAGATTTTCGACCACGACGTGACGGATGGCCGCCCGCGCGGCGGCCTCGTCCCGGATGTCCATGACCTTGCGCGTCGTCAATCGCTTGACGACGGCCTGGGCCATCCGTTCGGCGATCTCCTCGCGTCGAGGCATACCAACGAAGAGTACAAGTGTACGACGCGGAGTGTCAAGGAAGCGCGGGCAAGATCACCGTCATGCGTGTGCCCACGCCCGGCGCCGCGTCCGCACGGACGGTTCCGCCGTGCGCCTCGACGAGCGATCTCACCACGGAGAGACCGAGGCCCGTGCCCGGACCCAGCGCCGCCGTCTCGCGCACGCGATAGTACGGCTCGAACACGCGCGCCCGCTCCTCGGCGGGAATTCCCGGTCCCTCGTCGTCCACGTCGACGGCGATCACGCCGTCGACGGCACGCGCGCGGACGCGCACGCACGAGCCCGGTGGCGAGTACTTCAGCGCGTTACCGATCAAGTTCTTCAGCACGCGGTCGAGCGCGTCGGCATCGGCGTCGACATGCGGTAGCGCGCCCTCGACGTGCAGCTCGAGCCGGTGCGTGGTGCGCGTGCGGCGGAACAGCTCGACAGCGCCCGTGATGAGCGGCGCGGGGTCGAGGATCGCGCGGCGGATCGCCGGCGCGAGCCCGCGCTCCAGCCGGGCGAGGTCGAGAAAATCGCTCACGATCCTCCCGAGCCGCTCGATCTCGCCGCGCATAATCTCGGCGAAGCGGCGGACCTCGCTCGGGGCGAACGGCCGTGTCGCCAGAAGCTCCGAGAAGCCCTGGAGCGCGGTCAACGGCGTGCGCAGCTCGTGAGAGGCCAGCGCGACGAAGCCGGACTTGAGCCGGTCCATCTCCGCCAGTCGCGCCGTCGCCGCCCCCACCTTGTGCTCGAGCTCCTCCGCGAAGCGACGCTGCCGCGCCACCAGGCGCGCATTGTCGAGAGCCAGCCCCACCGCCGCGCCGACCCCGACCAGCGCGTCACGCTCCTCGCGCGAGACGTCGCCCAGCCGCTCGACGGCCAGCGCGCCGACCGTCTGACCGGCGCTCGTGAGCGGCACCACCACGACGCGCCGCGGCCGCACGTCCGTTCCTGCGTCGGCGACGAACACCGGCTCCCGGCGGGCGAGGACACGGGCGGCCAGCGAGCGGGGGTCGAGGACGTCGGCACCCGCCACCATGCGCCCCTCGTCGAGCACGAGGCCCGCGGTGTCGACGCCGAGTCGGCGGGACAGCACGGCGGCCAGCCGTGCGGCGACGCGGCCGAGCGGCGCCGGCGCGGCGAGCACGCGCTGCACGGCCCGCAGCGTCTCGTAACGCTCGCGCTGCCGCCGCGCGCGGGCGGCGAGGCTGCCGACGAGCGCACCCGAGAGCGCGAGCACAGCGAGGGTGACGATGCCTTCGGCGGCCGCGCGCGTCGGCCCGTGGCCCTCGATCTCGCGCAGGACGAACGGCCCGAAGGCGAGCACGGCCCCGACCGCGGCCACGAGTCCGCCGGCGACGCCGAAGCGGAGCCCGGCCAACACGACGGGCAGGAGATAGAGGTGGCGCCACGGGGTCGACGGTGAGATGTCGGCCGCCGCGAGGCCCGCCGTGATGACGACGACGAGCCCGCCGGCGAGCAGCGCCGCCTGGCGGCGAGACGCCGTCACGGCACGACGTGGAGGAGCCGGTAGGCCGCGAAGAACGCGACGGCCGCGACGACGCCGGGCACGATGCTGCCGCTGCGCCAGTAGAGCCAGCAGTTGCCGAGGCTGAGCAGCGTGAGATAGAACACGGCGCCGGCGGCG
>QHSB01000535.1 GCA_003220335.1 Candidatus Rokuibacteriota bacterium | reverse complement strand
GAAGCGCGGCGGCGCCCTTCCAGTCCTGGCGCTCGAGCGGGTAACGCGCCTGCGTCGCGGCCGCGCCACACTCCGTGGGGTAGCGCGGCGCAAAGATCTTCGTCACGGTCCCGACTTCCTCCGCCAGCGCCTTCGCCTTGCCCTCCTGGCCGAGCTGCAGGTAGGCGTACTGCATGAAATCCCAGGAGTGGGGAAGCGCCGGATAGATGCCGTCGAGGTTGTTCTTCGCCGCGTACTCGTTGCTGGCGACGATCGTGCGCTGATTCGCCGCGATCGAGGCCTCCCACATGCCGACCATCGAGTAGATGTGCGACGGCATGTGCAGCGCGTGCGGCGCGGAGGGCGCGATCTTGGCGTACTTGTTGGCCGCCGGCACGCCACGCGGCGCGATTGGCGGGAAGTCGTAGCTGTGGATCAGGTAGTGCGTGATGCCCGGATGGTCCGGGTACTTCCTGTCGAGCGGCTCCAGGATCCTGATGGCCTTCTCGAGATTCGCCATGCTCTTGTGGTCGAACGTCTCGTTCAGCGCCAGCGCGTAGAAGATCCTGGCCTCGACGTCGTCGGGATACTTCTTGACGAGCGCCTCCATGGCCTTTTCGTAGTTCTTCGTGCGGGTGTCCTGGTCGACGGTCTCGTAGTCCTTGTAGAACATCTTCAGCGCGGCGAGCCAGTCGCGTTCGCGCTGGGTCTTGGCGCCGATGGCCTCGCCCTTCTCGACCGCGTCGAGGCCGCGCTTGAGGACCTCGGCGGAAAACGGCGGGACGAGGGGGTTGGGGCGCTGGCTGATGGCGATGCCCCAGTAGGCGATGGCACAGGACGGGTCCGTCTCGGGTATCGACGAGAACGTCTTGATCGTCTCGGGGAAGAAGAAGGAGTGCAGCATCGCCAGGGCGCGCTCGAACTGCTTCTGCGCCTCGGGCGAGCACGACGTCTTGAAGAGTACGCGGCCGAGCTTCTCGCCGCGCGCCTTCGCTTCGTCGTCGCGGGCCGAGGCCGCGGTCGTCGAGAAGACCAGCATCAGGCCAAGGACCAGCGCAAAGATCTTGTGGTGGCTCATGTCGTGCCTCCCAGCTTGGGTGAAGGCTGCAATACTAGCCCATGTGGGAGGCGCCGTCATGGGCAAGCCGAAGACGTTCTCGCTGCACTGGGGCAGCGGCGTGATCGAGGAAGAAGCGCAGATCGAGACGCCGTATCATCGGCCGACGGTGCAGCTGCTGAGGTTCACGCGCGGCCAGGCGGCGGGCGATTACGAGATCCGGCTCTGCCACTACGACCTGAAGGGCCGCTTCCAGCGCTCGCCGCTGATCCTCGACGCCGCCGACGTCCCGCGCCTGGGCCGCGCGCTGCAGAGGACGCCGAAGCTGCGCCGGCTGCTGGCCCGGCTGGTCCGCTAGAGCAGCGGCGCCAGCGCGCCCGCCGTGTCCTTGCCCGCGACGACGGGCACGATCTCGAACTCCATGAGATCGGACCACTGCGCGATCCAGCGCTGAAACAGGGTCACGTCGTCGCACTCCATGAGCTGAAAGCAGCGGGCGGCGTCCGCCTGCACCCAGCTACTCACGAACGTGAGCCCATCGGGCATCTGCCGCCCGTGGTCGCGAAGCCGGCGGTAGATCGCCTTCGCGTCCTGGTTGCGGAACGTCTCGATGACCATGAAGAGCATGCTCAGCGATCCACGATCGCGACGGCGCGCGTCCAGCCGGCGGAGGCGCCACGGATCTTCACCGGGAAGCAGGCGATGGTGAAGCCGTCGGCCGGCAGCGCCTCGAGGTTGTGCAGCTTCTCGAGGTGGCAGTAGCCGATCTCGCGGCCGGCCTTGTGGCCCTCCCAGATCAGCGACGCGTCGCCGGTCTGCTCGAATTTCGCCTTCGTGTGTACGAACGGTGCGTCCCACGACCACGCGTCGGTGCCGGTCACGCGCACGCCGCGCTCGAGCAGGTACAGCGTCGCCTCGCGGCCCATGCCCGCGCCCGCCGAGACGTAGTCGCGCTGGCCGTAGGCCGAGCCCGCTCGGGTGTTGACGACGACGATCTCGAGCGGCCGCAGCGTATGGCCGATGCGCTTCAGCTCGGCCTCGACGTCCTGCGCGGTGACGACGTCGCCGTCGCGCCGCGCTCGAAAGTCGAGCTTCACGCCCGGCTGAAAGCACCATTCGAGCGGCACCTCGTCGATGGTGATCGCGCGCTCGCCTCGGTTCATCGTCGAGGCGAAGTGATAGGGCGCGTCGAGGTGCGTGCCGTTGTGGGTCATGAGGCGGATCCACTCGATCGCCCAGCCCTCGGCGTCGGGCAGCTGCGCTTCCTTCAGCCCCGGGAAGAAGGTCGTGACGTCCTTCGCGGTGTCGCGGTGGCGGAGGTACTCGATCTTCGGGCCGTAGCCCGGCGGATCGGAGACCACGTCGTTTTCGATGGGCATCGACAGATCGACGATCGTTCTGGCCATGCCGGAAGTTTATGCGATTCTTGGGCGATGGTCAGGCTCTACTTGGTCCGTCACGGCAAGGCCGCGGCGTCCTTTTCCGAGGCGCCCAACCCCGGCCTCGACGACACCGGCGCCGCGCAGGCGGAGGCGATGGCCGAGCGGCTGGCGCCGCTGGGCGCGCTGCCCATCGTCACGAGCCCGCTGCGACGCACGCGCGAGACGGCGGCCCCCCTCGAGCGGCGCTGGCGCTTCACGGCGCGGATCGAGCCGGCGGTGGGGGAGATCCCGTCGCCGATGGAGGATCCGGCCGCGCGCGGCGAGTGGCTGCGCGGCGTGATGGCGGGTGTCTGGTCCGCGCAGGCCGACGATCTGAAACTCTGGCGCCAGGACGTCGCCGACGCGCTGCTCGCGCTGCAGCGCCCGACCGTCGTCGTCACCCACTTCGTCGCCATCAACGTGGCGGTGGGCATCGCCGAGGGCGACGACCGCGTCATCGGCTTCGCGCCCGACCACTGCTCGGTCACCGTGCTCGACGTGGAGGACGGCGCGCTGCGTCTCGTCCGCCGCGGCGCCCAGCGCGCGACCCAGGTGCTCTGAGCCCGAGAGGAGACCACCATGACCCTCCTGGAGTCGCTCTCCACCGACCTGCGGCGTCTGCACGACGTGCTCGACAAGAGCCTCGACGGCCTCACCATCGAGCAGCTGCACATGGTGCCGGCCGGCCATCCGAAGGCGAACACGATCGCGTGGAACCTCTGGCACTACGTGCGGACCGAGGACAACGTCGTGCGCTTCGTGCTGCAAAACCGGCGGCCGACGGTGTGGGTCGAAGGGGGCTATCCCGAGCGGCTCGGTCTGCCGCCCGCCGCGCAGGGCACCGGCATGTCGACCGAAGAGGCGCACGCGCTGCGCCTGAGGGACGTGCCGCTCTTCGTCGGCTACATGAAGAAGGTGTGGGCGAGCACCGAGGAGTACGTGAAGGCGCTGTCGCCGGCGGAGCTCGATCGCAAGGTCGCGCTCAAGTTCGTCGGCGAGATGCCGGTGGCCCGCGTGCTGGCCATGGTCGGCATCACCCACGGCTTCACGCACTTCGGCGAGATCGAGCTGGCCCGCACCCTCGTCGGCGCCAAGTGACATGGGGGGCCGAGATAATGGGGGGCCCCGAAATGGCCCCCCATACCCCCCGACGCTCGGGGCGCCCCGGCGAAGCCGTGGCACCCCTCGATACTCCGACAGGCTCCTGGCACCCGTGGTGCTCCTCGACCTAGCGTTCGGGCGGGGCGACCCGCACGCGGCGCAGGCCGGCGGCGCGGATCGCGGCGTCGACCGTCCCGTCCTGCTTGGCGTCCTCGACGAAGCGCCGCACGTAGTTGGCGGCGAACGGTCGCGCGCGCGGCGTGGCCATCGCCTGGCGGATGACGGTGTAGCGCCCGTCGAGCACGCGCGAGCCGGCCAGCCGCGCCGCGTAGAGCGTCAGCAGGTGCGCGTTCTCCGCGTAGGCGTCGGCGCCGCCCGTGCTCAGGAGCTCGAGCGCGGGCGCGGCGCCGCCCGGTACCCGCAGGAGGGTCGCCGCCCGCAGCGCACGCGTCAGGAAGAGATCGGGCGCGCTGCGCGCGGGCACGCCGATCCGGACCCCGGGACGATCCGCGTCGTCGACGGACTGCACCGGTGATCCGGCGGGCACGAGGTAGGTGTTGTCCACCTCCATGTAGGCCGGGGAGAAGGCCACCTGCAGGGCGCGCTCCGGATCGTACGCGAGAAAGGCGACGTCCCACTCGTCACGGTCGAAGCTGTCGACGAGCGCCGCCGGGGTGGCGTACTCCACGGCGGTGAACGGAACGTCGAGCCGCGCCGCGAGCCGCTTGGCGAGAGTCACCGCCACTCCCCGCAGCTGGCCGCTCGCCGGGTCTTTGTCGACCAGGACCTGGTTGGAGAGGATCAGCGCCGCGCGCAGGTGTCCGGTTCCCGCCAGCTCGGGACGCGCGTTGTCGCTCAGCAGCGGCGCGCACGCGCCCGCGAGCAACACGAGGCCGCCCGCCACGAGCGCAGAGAGGAGCGCCCTGAGTTTCCCGGGGCGTTCCGAACGTGGGGGGGTAGGGGGGGTAGGGGGGGCCGTTTCGGGGCCCCTCACCTCGATGAGTCGCGCAGCTCGGGCACCACCCAGAGCGGCGGCCGCCCCGCGTGCACGCGCAGAATGTTGTCGAAGGCGTTGCGGAACCCCTTCGGCCAATTCTCCCAGGTGGGTCCCGCCGTGTGCGGCGTGATCGTGCACGTGTCCACGTTGAGCAGCGGGTTGTCCTTGGACGGCGGCTCGTCCACCATCACGTCGAGCCCGGCGCCCGCGATGCGCTTGGTGATGAGCGCCTTGTGGAGCGCGCGCTCGTCCACCACGGGGCCGCGGCACGTGTTCACGAGGATGGCCGTCGGCTTCATCAGCTCGAACTGCCGCTCGGACATCATGTTCTGCGTCACCGAGGTGAGCGGCGTGTGCAGGGTGACCACGTCGGCGGTAGCCAGCAGCTCGTCGAGGAGGACGTAGCGCACGCCCAGCGCGTCCTCCTCGTGTTCGGGCAGCCGGATGATGTCGTAGTAGACGATCTTGCAGTCGAAGCCGCGCAGGCGGCGCGCCACCTTCTTGCCGATGTTGCCGAGCCCCACGATACCGACCGTCTTGCCCTCCAGCTCGTAGAGCCGAGTCTCCGCGAAGTCGCCCACGCGCCACTTGCCGGCCGTCACGTTGTTGTGCTGCCAGTGCAGCTTCTTCAGCGTGGCGAGGATCAGCATCATCGCGTGCTCGGCCACGGCCACGGAGTTGGCGCCGCCGTTGTTGGCGACGGGCACGCCCGCCTTGCGCGCGGCCGCGAGGTCCACCGTGTTGTAGCCGGCGCTGATGAGCTGGACCAGCTTCATGTTGGGCGCGGCCGCGTAGAATTCCGGCCCGAGCGGGTTGCGCGCGAAGCCCATGAAATAGTCGGCGCCCTTCACGGCGCTGAAGAACTCCGGGCCCTCCCCGGCGGCGACGGTGAGGTCGAACCCGGCCGGCTTCATCTCCATCAGCACGTCGACCAGCGGCTTGGGGAACTTCGGGGCAAAAACGATGCGGGGCATGCTAGCTCCTCTCCGAGCCGACCACGCTCACGAACGAGACGCATTCGCCGGGCGCGCCGCCGAGGTTGTGGGTGAGCGCGAGCTTGCGCCCGCGCGCGATGCTGGCGATCTGCCGCTGGCCCGCCTCGCCGCGCAGCTGCAGCCAGCACTCGAACAGCATCCGCAGACCGGAGGCGCCGATCGGGTGGCCGAACGACTTCAGCCCGCCGTCGGGATTGACGGCCAGCTCGCCCTCCAGGTCGAAGGTGCCCGCGAGGACTTCCTTCCAGCCGGTACCGCGCGCCGCGAAGCCCAGGTCCTCCATCAGCACCAGCTCCGTCGGCGTGAAGCAGTCGTGCACCTCGGCCATGGCCAGCTCCCGGCGCGGGTCCTTGATGCCCGCCTGCGCGTAGGCGTCGGCGGCGGAGGCGACGACTTCCTGAAAGGTCGTGTAGTCGTAGTCGGGATCGATCGGCCCCGCCGCGGGCCCGGCC
>QHSB01000735.1 GCA_003220335.1 Candidatus Rokuibacteriota bacterium | reverse complement strand
CACGCTGAGCCTGCGCAACAATTACCAGCGCGTCGAGCAGGGCCGCGCGGTGCCGGTGCCGGCACCGACGGAGCCCAGCGTCGACGACCTGCTCGACCGCTACCTCGTCATCGGCACGCCCGACACCTGCGTCCGCCAGATCAAGCGCATCCAGGAGGCCGTCGGCATCACGCACTTCAACTGCTCGTTCTGGTTCGGCGACCTCGAGCACGCCCGCGTGCTGCGCTCCATGGAGACGTTCGCGCGCGAGGTCATGCCGGCTTTCGCGTAGGGGCGAGGTCCATGAAGAGAGTCGTGATGCTGCTGGTCGTTGTCTCGGTCCTCGCCGCGTCCGGCTCCGCGGCGGCGCAGGCAAAGCCCGAGGGCGAGATCCGGTATGCGCTCTACGTCACGCTGGCGCCGGCGTGGTTCGATCCCGCCGAGGTGGTCGGGGTCCTCACGCCGTTCTGGGTGCTGTACGCGATGCACGACGCGCTCGTGAAACCGATGCCGGGCAATCACCAGGCGCCGAGCCTCGCGGAGTCGTGGACGGTCAGCCCGGACCAGCGCGTCTACGAGTTCAAGCTGCGTCAGGGGCTCAAGTTCCACAACGGCGACCCCTTCACCGCCGAGGACGTGAAGTTCAGCTTCCAGCGCGCGAAAGGCGCGCGGATCCTGCACGAGAAGGTGCGCGAGGTGACGATCGTCGATCCGTACCGCGTGCGGTTCACGCTGCACGAGCCGTGGCCCGACTTCATGACGTTCTACGGAACCTTCGCGACCTCCGCGGGGTGGATCGCGCCGAAGAAGTACATGGAGCAGGTCGGTCCCGACGGCTTCAAGAAGGCGCCCGTCGGGCTCGGCCCCTACAAGTTCGTGAGCCACACGCCGGGCGTCGAGCTGGTGATGGAGGCCTACGAGGGTTACTGGCGCAAGACGCCGACGGTGAAGCGCATCGTCTACAAGAGCGTGCCGGAGGCGACCACGCGACTCGCGATGCTCAAGCGCGGCGAGGTCGACATCGCCTACCTCTTCGACGGGCCGATGGCGGAAGAGGTCAAGCGCGACCCCAATCTGAAGCTCGCCTTCTCCGGCGGCATCGGCATCACCTACGTCGACTTCCTCGATCAATGGGATCCCAAGTCGCCGTGGCACGACCGTCGCGTGCGGCTCGCGGCCAGCCTCGCCATCGACCGCAAGACCCTGAGCATGGCCGAGACGCTCGGCGCCTCGCGCCCGACCGGCGGCATGGTGCCGCGCAGCTTCGAGTTCGCGCTCGCCCTCGAGCCGCATCCCTACGACCCCGCCCAGGCCAAGAAGCTCAGGCTGCGCACGATGGAGCGGGCCGCGTTCTACCCGGCGCTGGCCAGCAAGAAGCTGAAGGGCATCTGCGTGTGCGTCAACGCCGTCTACGGCAACGCCGCCTCGCGGATGTCGGAGACCGTGCCCGCGGAGGGCGCGTTCGCCTACGGCGCCTACCCCGACATCGAGGCGCTCTACCGCCAGCAGGCGCAGGAGCTCGACAAGAAGAAGCGCGGCGCGCTGCTGACACAGATCCAGCAGCAGCTCTTCGAGCGGGTGCGCTTCGCGCCCATCTACGAGTACATCTGGCCCAGCGGCATCGGCCCGCGCGTCGAAGACCCGGCGCTCATGCTCATCGACCCCTACCCGTGGTCAGCGCCGCTCGAAGAGGTGAAGCTGAAGAAGCGCTAAACGCTAGTCGTCGTCGGCGCGTTTGTTCGGTTCTCGGTCATCTCGTCCCTGACGAGGGTCCGACGCATCGGCGCGGATATGCCCGATGAAGTCGACGTACCGAATCCGGCGAGGCTGCCCAACCAGCCGTTTGCAGCGGACGTAACCCTCACTTACGCTCGGGCTCACGCCGCTGAACGGCAGTATCGTTAGGCAGCCACCGTGTCTCTCTGGAGAATGAAGCGCCGCTCAGTCCTTCTCGGGACGGGCCTCGTCCTGCTCTGCGGGTCCGCCACCATTTGGTTTGGCAATGATGTGGCCCTGTCCCTCGAATCCTCAGCACCTAGCCGCAGTATCGGCACCGTGGGCAATGGACGCCTAGAGAACGGCAAGCGCCTGCCCGCCGCTGGCCCCAACTTTCGAAGCTATTCGCGCCTTGGCGCTCTTCTGGGTCGGACCGCGGTTCACAGCGGTGTCCGCGCCGCCGTGCTTGAGGCCTACGGGGAACTGGCCCGCACGCGGCCGGAGCTTCGTTTCGTGTACGGTGAAACGGGATGGCCAAGCGGGGGACGGTTTCGACCGCATCGCACGCACCAGAACGGGCTTTGCGTCGACTTCATGGTGCCAGTACGCAGGAGGGTTGGGAGCCCGGCGGAGCTCCCAACCCCGGCCTGGCTCAAGTTCGGGTACGGAATCGACTTTGACCAAAGCGGGCGTTACAGGGATCTCTCCATCGACTTCCTGGCGATTGTCGCGCATCTCGAAGCCCTGGAGCGCGCCGCGCGGCGCCATGGCTTGACTATCCAGCGTGTGATCTTTGCGCCTGAGTTTCACCGCTTCCTCGCGGCGACCTCGGAGGGTCAGGCACTCCTGCGGCGCCTGCCGTTCTCGAGCGGCGATGTATGGGTCCGCCATGATGAGCACTACCATGTCGAGTTTCGGCTCGTGGCTGCCTAAGAACCCGTAGAGCGGACCGGCCTGAATCCCGGGCGGCGATGCGAGCGCCGGAGTGCCGGCCGCTCAGCGCCCAGGCGTTAGACGTTCGCTGACTCCGATCGGGCGATGAGGCCCCATGTACTTCGAGATCGTCGGGCCGATCACCGACATCGAGACCATCGCTGTCGGGAGGGCGATTCGCCAGCTCTCGCGGCTGCGGCGACGGCACGGTCGGGGTCGTTGGCGTAAACTCAAGGGGATCGCCACGGTCCGCATCGTCAGCGGCGAGCTGCGGCGTGCCGAGATCCACTGGTACGAGGCCCATGGAGTCGGACGCGTTCGCCACAAGATTAAGAGGTTTCTAAA
>QHSB01000534.1 GCA_003220335.1 Candidatus Rokuibacteriota bacterium | reverse complement strand
GGCCGCACGCGCGCGCCGCGGCGACGGCCACGACGGCGGCGAGCGCGCCGGCGAAGAGCGCCGCGTGCGGCTTCACCGTGCTGCCGGCGCCGAGGACGGCGCCCGACCACAACAGGCTCCGAACGCCGCCACGCTCGAGCCAGCGCGCCACGCCGAGCGCGCCCAGGAGCAGGAAGAGACACAGCAGGAAATCGCGCTGGCCCGCCTGCCAGGCGCCGCCGGCGAGGTGGTACGTCACGAAGACGAGCGCGCCGGCGGCGGCGGCCACCCGGCCCCACGGCATGGCAAAGACCGCGATGACACCGGCGGTGGCCGCGAGCCACGCGAGGTCGAACACGCGCCACGCGAGGTCCCCACCGCCGAGCGTGCGCAACACGGCCAGATGGACGAGGTAGGTGCCCGGCTGGTTCATGTCGAAGAGGTCCCGGTACGGGACGGCGCCGTCGGCGATCCGCCACGCGACGTAGTGCATGAGGGCGACGTCGTGGATCAGCGGCCACGGCAGCGAGCGCCACGCGAGCAGCATGGCGAAGCCGCCGAAGCCGGCGAGAAGCAGCGCGCTAGCGACCGAAGTAGGCTTCAATGACCCGCTCATCCGCCTGGATGGCGCCCGGCGGCCCTTCCGCGATCTTCTCGCCGTGGTCGAGAACGAACACGGTCTCGCAGAGGCCCATGACCACCTTCATGTCGTGCTCGACGAGCAGCACGGTCTTGCCCGCGTCGCGCAACCGGCTCACCGCCTCCAGCAGATCGTTGAGGAGCGTGCGGTTGACGCCGGCCGCCGGCTCGTCGAGCAGGATCAGCGTGGGATCGGTCATGAGCATACGCACGAACTCGACGAGCTTCTGCTGACCGTAGGAGAGGTTACCCGCGTACTCCCCGGCCAGCCCGCCGAGCCGCACGAACTCCAGCAGCTCGCGGCCGTGGCGCTCCGCCTCGGCGTGCGCGCCGCGCGTGACGACGAGCAGGTTCTCCAGCGCCGTCAGCTCCGGGAAGACGCGGATGAGCTGGAAAGTGCGCCCGATGCCGCGGCGGGCGATCTGCCAGGGCTTGAGGCCGTCGATCCGCCCGCCGCGGAAGCTCACGCGGCCGGCATCGAGCCGCTCGATCCCGGTGATGCAGTTGAAGAGCGTCGTCTTGCCCGAGCCGTTGGGGCCGATGAGGCCGTAGATGCGCGCCGGCTCCAGCGACAGCGAGACGTCGTTGACGGCGGTCACGCCGCCGAAGCTCTTGCGTACCCCCTCGACCGCGAGCACGGGCGGCATCGCTACGCCCCCGGCCGCTTTGCGTACAGCCGATACCCCTCGCGCGTCACCACGACGTCGTAGCGGCGCGCGAGCAGGTCGGCGAGCGCCGGGAAGCGCTGGATCCGGTCGTAGTCGCCCGACGGCCAGCCGCGCATGAGCACGACGAACCGCGGCGGCGTGGCCTCGAGCGCCGCCACGAACTCCGCGCGGATGGCGCGGACGACCGGACGATCCGCCTCGTGAAAGAAAAAGACGTCGTAGAGGAAGCGTGTGGGCTGCCGGACGCCGAGGCGCAGGAGCGCGTGCAGCCCGCCGTCGGCGATGTCGAGCACCTGCACCGTGTCCCCCGGCGCCAGGCTCCGGCCGAGGTCGTCCGCGAGGATGCGCACGCGGCGCTCCTTGTCCCAGATATAGGGTGCGTCGGCAGCCTCCAGCCCCTTGGCCGTGAGCAGCATGAGCGCCACCGCCAGCGTCACCGCGAGCGGCACACCGAGCCGCGCGCGCTGCTGCGCGGCGCGCGCGGGCGTCAGCGCGGAGAACGCGAGCACGCAGACGAAGGTCGCGAGCGGATAGAGATGGTACTCCGAGCCCTTCGACTGCCCGATGTAGTGCGCGACGCCGTAGGCGAGGCCGACGGCCGCCACGAGGTGACGCGCGTCGGCCCGGCGCGTCACCACTGCGACGACGAGGGCGCCGACGGCCGCGAGCCCCAGCGGAATCCAGCCGAGCCACCGGTGGCCGAGCCACGGCGCCGAGCGCCCCAGATGGCCGTAGACCGGGATGGCGTAGCCGAAGACGACGTCGACCCAGGCGCGCAGCCCGCCCGCGAGCGCGAGCCAGGTCGCCAGGGCGGCGGGCACGGCCACGCTGCCGGCGACGTACGCGCCGACGGAGCGCGCCGCGGCGCCGACGTCACCGCGGCGCGCGGCGGCCACCAGCACGACCAGCCCCAGCGCGCCCGCGAACAGCATGGCGTACGGCTTCAGCCCGACGGCGGCGCCCAGCGCCAGCCCGGCGCCGGCGAGGCTCCATGCCGCGCCCCGCCGCTCGAGCCAGCGCACGACGCCGAGCGCGCCGACAACGAGAAACACGCACATCAGGAAGTCACGCTGGCCCGCCTGCCAGGCCCCGCCGGCGAGGTGGTAGGCGGCGAACGCGAGGGCGGCGCCGGCGGCGGCGACAGCGCCCCAGCGCGCGGCGAGCAGCGCCACCGCGCCGGCCGTCGCGGCCAGCCAGGCGAGATCGAACGCGCGCCACGCGCCATCGCCCGCGCCGAGCGTGCGCAGCAGCGCCAGGTGCAGGACGTACACGCCGGGCTGGTTGATGTCGTAGAGGTCGCGGTACGGCACGTCGCCTTCGCCGATCCGCCAGGCGATGTAGTGCATGACGGGCGCGTCCTGGATGAGCGGCCAGGGCAGCGAGAGCACGAGGAGGACCACGACGAGCAGGCCGAAGGCGACGACCACCACCGCGCCGGCGAGCGTTTCCGCGCGCATCAGATGGTCCTCGGCAGCCGGTATCGTTGCTGGAGCAGGCCGAGCACGCCACGCGGCATCAGCAGCACCACGGCCACGATGATGGCGCCGAAGAGCAGCGGGTGGAAATAAGGATAGCTCGCCCACACGATCTCCTGCGCGACGAAGAGCACCACGGCGCCGAGCACGGGGCCGAACACCGTGCCCTTGCCGCCGAAGAGCGCCATCACGATCATCGTCACCGTGATGGCGAGGGGGAACACACTGACCGGCTCGATGTAGCCCTGATCGCGCGCCATCAGCGCGCCGGCCACGCCGGGGCCGACGGCGGAGAGGAGCAGGGCGGCCAGCTTGTGGTGGAAGGTGTCGATGCCCATCGCCTCGGCGGCGACCTCGTCCTCGCGGATCGTCATGAGCCGCAGGCCGAAGCGCGAGGTCACGATCAGCCACGCCATCGCCGTCACCGCCACGGCGAGCACGCCCATGACGTAGTAGATCGGCACGCTGGCGTCGAGCGTCGGCAGTGACAGCCCGTTGCCGCCGCCCGTGAGTCCCTCGAAGTAGGACACGAGCGCGCGCAGTACCTCGTTGAGGCCGAGCATCGCGATCGCGAAGTACGGGCCCTTGAGCCGCAGGCAGGGATAGCCGATGACGACGGCGAGCACGATGGCGGCGGCGCCGCCCGCCAGCGCGGCCAGCGGCCACGGCCAGCCGGCGCCCGCGACCAGGATCGCGCCCGCGTAGGCGCCGGCGCCGAAGAACGCCACGTGGCCGAAGGACACGTAGCCGGTGAGCCCCGAGATGAGGTTCCACGAACCGGCCAGCGCGATCCACATGAAGATCTGCTGCATCGAGCGCACGCCGTAGCCGCTGCCGAACACGGGGTACGCGGCCAGCGCCGCCAGCAGCAGCAGGCCGACGGCGGCGACGAGCCCCGTCACGTCTGCCGCCCGCCGAGGAGCCCGCTCGGCCGCACGAGGAGCACCAGGACCAGGAGGACGTACGCCACCACCTCGGACAGCTGCGTCGTGAGAAAGAGCGAGGCCAGCTGCTCGACGAGCCCGAGGAGCAGTCCACCGACGAGCGCGCCGGGATAGTTGCCGGCGCCTCCGAGCACGATCACCAGGAACGACTTGAACGTCCAGACGCCGCCCATCTCGGGCTGGATGGCCACGATCACCGCGAGAAGCGCGCCGCCGGCCGCGGCCAGAGCCGCGCCCAGGCCGAAGGTCAGCATGTGGATGCGGCCGACGTCGACGCCGCACACCATGGCCACCTCGCGACTCTGCGACGTGGCGCGAATGGCCTTGCCGAGCCGGGTGAACTTCAACAGGAGGAACGACAGCGCGGTGACGCCGGCCGCGAAGAGAAAGGCGATCACCCGTGACTTGGAGAACGCAAGCCCGCCGACGAGCCACGACCCCGTGATGTACTCCACCGCTCTGAGGTCCGAGGTGAAGGCGAGCTGCGCCAGGTTGACGAGGGCGATGGAGATACCGAAGGTCAGCAGAAGCGACGACAGCTCGGGCGCGTCGACCACCCGGTCGACGAGGCCGCGCTGGAGCAGCACGCCGACGACGAAGAGCGCGGCCATCGCCACCGGTACGGTCAGGAACGGGTTCATGTCCAGCCGCGTCGTGAGGAAGTATGTCGTGTAGGCGCCCAGCATCAGGAGCGGGCCGTGCGCGATATTGATCACGCGCATGACCCCGAAGATGAGGCCGAGCCCCAGCGCCACCAGGGCGTAGAGGCTGCCGGCGAGGATGCCCGAGACGATGACCTGCGCGAGCATCGCCCCCGTGACGACGACGCTCACGACGAGGAGACCCGGACGCGACGGGCGACTAGCGGCTGGTCCAGGGTGGCGTCGGGAAGAGCGGCTTGCCCTGCGCCAGCTCGTCGGGCCAGACGGTGACCTTCTTCTCCCTCTGCCACTGGAAGGTCACCATCTTGTGCGCAACCTGGAAGCCGTCCGCCTCGACCTTGTAGTCGCCGAACGGCGTACGCATCTCGAGCTTCAGGAGCTGCTCGCGAACCTTGTCGGCATCCAGGCTGTTCGCCCGCTTGACCGCCTCCGCGTAGATCAGACACCCGGCGTAGCCGGCCGTCGAGTGGTAGGACGGCTCGTGGCCGAAGTCTTTCTTGTACGCCTCGAAGTACTCGGGGTTGCCCGGGTACGGCAGCGTGTGCTCCCACTGCGTGGCGCCGTAGATGTACTCGGCGTTCTGCTTGAGCGTGTCGTAGAACTCGGGCAGGTCGCCGCCCACGGTCACGCCGAACATCTTGGGATTGACGTTCAGCTCCTTCATCTGCCGCGTCAGAGCCACCGCGTCGTCGAAGTACGTGGCGGCCGCCAGCACGTCGGGGTTCGCGGCCTTGACCTTGGTCAGGAGGGCCGAGAAGTCGGTGTTGCCCTTCGGGTAAGCCTCCGCGAACACGACCTGCAGCCCCTTCTTTTTCGCGGTCTCGACGGCGCCGGCGGCGGCGGCCTTCGAGAACAGCGTGTCCTCGTTGACCACGGCCACCGTCTTGAGCCCGCGCTTGACCGCCATGTCGACGAGGCCCTCGAGGTAGACCTCGGCCGGCGAGATGACCATGAAGATGTACTTGCGGCCCTTCTTGAAGATCGACGTCGTCGCCGCGAGCGGCGCCACCATCACCTTCTTGTACTTCTCGGTGACGTTCACCGAGGCCTCGGTGACGGGCGAGGAGTACGGCCCCATGACGCCGTCCACCTTGTCCTCGGTAATGAGCTTCTCGTAGAGACGCACGGCGGTGGCGGGCAGCGACTGGTCGTCGTAGACGACGAACTGCACCTTGCGGCCCAGCAGCCCGCCGATGCGAATCGGTGCCTGCGCCGCGGCCGGCACGACGCCGCCGGCGGCGAGCGCGAGCGCGACCGCGAGCGCGGCCGGTGCTTTCGAGGTCATCGGGGGGCCTCCTGCAGAGGTAAGTGCGCACGACTGAATATCATCCGCTCGTTTGCACTGTCAAGGCGCGACCGGTCGCTTCCTCCGCGTGATAGGGTAGAGTCGTGATTCGCGTACTGCTCATCGAGGACAACACCGACGCCCGCGAGGCCCTCCGTGCGCTGCTCGAGCTCGACGGCTACGAGGTGCACGCGGCCGCCGACGGCACCGAGGGCCTCGACCTGGCGCGCACGAAGGCGCCGGAAGTCGCCCTGGTGGACATCGGCCTGCCCGGCTTCGACGGCTACGAGGTCGCGCGCCGCATGAAGGCCCTGCCGGCGCCGCCGCCCCTCATGGTCGCGCTGACCGGTTACAGCGAGCCGGAAGACCGCCAGCGCGCGAAGGATGCCGGGTTCACCGCCCACCTCGTCAAGCCGGTGGATCCCGAGGACCTCAGCCGCCTCCTGGCTCATCTCGGAACTCCCGGTCCAGGATCTCGCGGATAAAGCGGTCGAGGGACACCGGGTAGAACCGCGCGTCCGGCGACGCGATCACCGCCGTGTCGATCACCTCGCGTCGCGCCAGCTCTTCCAGCACCCGCTCGACCTGCGTCCCCGGATCGCCCTCGTGGCGCCGGATCGCCAGGTCCTCGCTCTCCAGGGATACGCGTCCCGCGTAGCGAAAGCTGAACACACGCGCGATGATCCGCGCGTCCATGAGGTCGCGCTCGCCGAACATCTCACCGTAGGTCGGCGCGTTGCCGCCCAGCACCAGCCGCGGCGACACGCGGATCCGGCCGCGCACCTCCACCGTCTTCGACGTCCGGTCATACTCGG